>CAXBRI010000139.1:0-3856 GCA_963978125.1 uncultured bacterium
AAGGCTTTCGCTCGCGCCGGACGCGCGATCGCCGAGGACAACTCCGGTGGTGGGGCCGGTGGCGCCGCGGCGGCTGGTGCTCCGATGAGCGGCGCGCCGGCAGGAGCTGCCGCCCAAGGGTTCGGCGGCGGACGGGGTGGGGCCAACGTGCTCAATGCCGCGCCGGGCGATCAATATCGCTTCAACTGGAATACCCCGTACATGCTCTCGCCGCACAACTCGAGCATCATGTATCTGGGTGGCAATCGCCTCTTCAAGTCGTACAACCATGGCGACACCTGGGTCGCGAGCGCTGATCTGACCAAGAACATCGATCGCTGCAAGGTCGCCATGATGGGGGTGGCTGGTGACTTCAACCAGCTTTCCAAGAACGACGGGGTCGTGAGCTACAGCACGATCATCTCGGTCAACGAGTCGCCCGTGATGCCGGGCATCGTGTGGGCCGGCACGGATGACGGTCTCCTGCAGGTCAGCCGCGACGGTGGCGCCACCTTCACCGAAGTCGGGAAGAACATCCCCGGCCTGCCGGCGAATCACGAGTACTGGTTCTCCCGGATCGAGACCTCGCACTTCGACGCCGGCACCGCCTACATCGCGGTGGACGGGCATCGGAGCGATGACCTCAAGCCGTATCTGTTCGTCACCACCGACTACGGCCGCACCTTCAAGAGCATCACGGGCAATCTGCCGACGGGCAACGTGCAGGTCGTGCGCCAAGACCTCAAGAACAAGGACCTGCTCTTCGTCGGCACCGAGTTCGGGCTCTACGCCTCCACCAACGGCGGCGGCGAGTGGAAGAAGTTCATGAACAACCTGCCGACGGTGCGCGTGGACGACATCCTCATCCATGCCCGGGAGAGCGACCTAATCGTCGCGACCCACGGCAGAAGCCTCTGGATCGCCGACGACATCTCGGCGCTGCAACAGCTCACTCCGGCGGTGACGGCCGCCGACGCCACGCTGCTGGACATCCGGACCACGGTCGCCTACCAGACGGACCAGACCCTTGGCTCGTACCTTGGCGGACAGAAGAACTGGGTCGGCGAGAATGCACCGCGTGGAGCCGCGATTTCATACTACCTCAAGAACGAGGCAACTGGCGACGTCAAGATCACCATTGCCGATGCCACGGGACGTGTGATCCGTACGATCGACGGGCCGAAGACCGCGGGTCTGAACCGCGTGGAATGGAACCTCCAGCCCGACGCCCTCGCCAACGCCTTCGGTGGCCGTGGAGGAGGCGGTGGCGGCGGTCGCGGCGGCGCGGGCGCCAACGTGGCCGGCAGCTATGTCGTCAAGCTGCAGGTCGGGGGCAAGGAGTACACCAAAACCCTCACCGTGCTCGACGATCGGTGGAAGTCGGGCCGCTAGCCCGCACACCGACGGTACCGAGATGAGAAGGGGCCCCGGGACATTGTCCCGGGGCCCCTTCTCGCGCACCAATCGGATGACGGCGGCCGCTGAACGGCAACACCCGCCAGCCGGCCGGAGCCTAATCCAGGTCGATCAGGTCGTCCTGCTCCGCTTCCTTCGCGGCCGCGACTGCCTTCGGGGGACGTCCGCCCCAGTGCTTGCGCGGCTCCTCGGGCATGGCCAAACGCGCCAAACGGGCCTCGTAGAATTTCACGATTCGCTCCTTGACCGAGCGCTGGGTGTCCTTCTCGGCTGCCTCGAAGGGGGCATAGCGCTGCTGGTCGTCCGAGGTCGCGAACCACCACCACGTCCCGGTCGGAGGCGTCGTCCGCTTCTCGATGGTGCAGGTGTACTTGCGGCCGCCGCTTTCGAACTGAAACGGTCCAATCATCCGATGGCTCCAGAAAAAGTCCCGAAAGATAACAAAATCGGGGATGACATGCACGGGGAATTCGGCTTTCTTTCGGCTTAAGTCCGCTTGGACACCCACGGCAACGGGTCAACCGGACGGCGACCAGTTCCCGTCCGTCAGCGGAGATCGCCCAACCAACAGACGAGGGCCGACACTATTGTGTCGGCCCCCGCGAATGCCGAGAGTGGGAATCGAACCCACACGGGGATTGCTCCCCGTCAGATTTTGAGTCTGATGCGTCTGCCAGTTCCGCCATCCCGGCCTGCCACCTGTCCTACGAACGATACCCACGAACGCGCATCGCCGTCACGAGCGGGAAGCTAGTGACGGCGACGCGGTGATACCAGTGGAGGGCGGCATTTTGTCGCCTCCCCCGATCAATCAGAGACTGGGCGGCCCATTCGGCGGTCCGTTCGGCGGACCCATTCGGCCGCGTCCCGGCACACGCCCCTGCGCCCCACCCTGCCGAGGCCCCTGCTCGCGTAAGTTCTGGATCTGATTCCGAATCGACTCCTGCACGCCGAAGTACTTGGCTCGCTGTAGCGGACTCAAGAACGCACTCAGTTCCTTCTGCTCCTGTTCAGCGAGATCGACGCGCTGGCGTTCATTCTTGATGTACCGGTCCAGCAGCGCCGTCATCTGGCTCCCGCGCGTGGAATCGGACCGCAGCACTTCCTCGCGGAGGGACATCCGCACGTCGCGCTCCTGATCCTGGAGCAGACGATGCTTCTCCTCGTACCGGCGATTCAGCTCCGTCAGCTTCGTGAGCTGCGCGTCCGTCAGGCCCAGCGCCTGCCGCATCCGCTGGCCGACACGCTGGCGCCCGGCACCGCATAGCGGTTGTCGCGGGCGAGCTGGGTGAGGTTGCGACCGAACTGGTCGAGAATCTGGCTGCCGCCCTTCTCGCCGCTCTCTTCCTTGCCGGCCGAGCTTCCGCCGCCCTGCGACTGCGACTGGCCCTCGGGCTTGCCGGCGGGACCCTGGTACCCGGACAGCAACTGGATGACCTGCTGGCGCACGCGGCTGAGGTCTGCCCCCAGCTTCTGCAGCACCTGGGTGGCGACACCTTCGCCCTCGCGCAGCAGCCCGAGCAGGATGTGCTCGGTGCCGATGTAGTTGTGGCCGAGCTGCAGTGCCTCGCGCAGTGACAGCTCGAGCACCTTCTTCGCACGCGGCGTGAAGGGGATGTGCCCCGAAGGCGACGAACCGCCCTGGCCGATGATTTCTTCCACCTGTGCACGCACCGCGTCGAGTGAGATGCTCAGCGAGTCGAGTGCCTTGGCGGCGACGCCTTCACCTTCATGAATGAGCCCGAGAAGGATGTGCTCGGTGCCGATGTAACTGTGGTTGAGGAGACGAGCCTCTTCCTGGGCAAGAACAACCACTCGGCGAGCCCGGTCGGTAAAGCGTTCGAACAAAGGGACCACCCTCTTTGGATCGGTGGATACTTGGCTGAAGTGTATCGGCGAAGTGCGTCGGCGAAGGGTGCCCCCGCCCGACCGACGAGTCCGATTTCACTTGGTCGGACGGGACGGATTCAGCCCTAACCTGTGGATTGTGACCACATCGCCGCTGCTCGGCCTGCCGAACATGGAAGCCGACCGCAGGCGAGTGGAGGACGCGCTTCTCACAGCGGTGAGAACCCCTGATGCGTACCTCACGGAGATTGCGTCGCACCTCATTTCCGCCGGCGGGAAGCGCCTGCGCCCGGTGATGACGATTGTTGCTTCCTGCGTGGGAACCGACGGGCCCGCCATCGAAGAGGCGATTCTCGGCGGGATCAGCTGTGAACTGGTGCACCTTGGTTCCCTGTACCACGACGACGTGATGGACGAATCCACCACGCGCCGCGGGGTCGACACGGTGAACGCGAAGTGGGGGAACCTGCAGGCCATCCTGGCCGGCGACTTCCTCCTTGCACGCGCATCCGAGATCGCGGCCGGACTCGGCACCGAGGTCGCGGGACTTCTCGCGCGCACCATCGGACGTCTGTGCGAGGCTCCAGCCAGGTGATCGTGTTGTCGCGGCCCT
>CAXBRI010000140.1:0-3853 GCA_963978125.1 uncultured bacterium
AATGGCCGATCGACATCGGCACCTTGATCTTGTCGAACACCGGCATCAGATCGACGATATCCTTGCCGGGAAACAGCCATTCGAAGTGCCAGTTGAACGGTTTGATCCGCGCCTCAAGCTCGCCGATTTTGTCGAAGGTTACCGGCATGCCGCCCTTGTTGTCGGTGTTGAGGCGAACGCCGCGCGCGCCCTTGGCGTTCAGCTCCTCGAGCTCCTTGTCGGTGATGTCCATGGTAACCGCGACGACGCAGCGCGCGCGGTTCGGCGTCTCGAGGTTGAGCGCGTTCATGCCGTCGAGGATCGCCGAATTATCGGTGCCGTAGGTCGACGGCTGGGTGAACACGACGCGGTCGACGCCGAGCGTCTTGTGCAGGTGCTTGAGGTCGTCGCAAGATGTGCAGCGTCGCCGCGGCGTCCTCATCTCCGATTTCCTCGCGGCCGAGCACCACGAGGGTGCGGGCCCAGTCCAGGGTTTCCGAGACCGACGGTGCCTTCTTCAGGTCGAGCTGGCGCAACGAGCGCACCACCTGGGCGATCTGCTCGGCGAGGGCCGTGGTGATCCCCGGCACGCGTGAGACTATGATGTCGCGCTCGCGCTCGACGTCGGGGTAGCCGACGAACAGGTAGAGGCAGCGACGCTTCAACGCCTCGGAGAGTTCACGGGTGTTGTTCGACGTCAGGAAAACCATCGGAATCTGCTGGGCGCGCACCGTGCCGAGTTCGGGAATCGACACCTGGTACTCGGAGAGGATTTCGAGCAACAACGCCTCGGTCTCGAGCTCGACACGGTCGATTTCGTCAATCAACAGAACGACCGGGTCGGTCGCCGAGATGGCCTCGAGCAGCGGTCGAGTGAGCAAGAACTCCTCACCGAAGATGTCCTCTTCCAGGTGGGACCAGTCCTCGGTGGCCGCACCCTCGGGACGGCCGGCCTGGATGCGCAACAACTGCTTGCGGTAGTTCCACTCGTACAGGGCCTTGGACTCGTCAAGGCCCTCGTAGCACTGGAGGCGAATCAGTCGAGCTCCGGTCGATTCGGCGATGGCCTTGGCGAGGGCCGTCTTACCGGTACCGGCCGGACCTTCGACGAGCACGGGCTTGGCGAGACGGTCGGCGAGATAGGCCACCGACGCGATGGCGTCGTCACTCAGGTAGTCGGCGCCGGCTAAACGCGTGCGCACGTCCGAGGGCGACTCGAACCGTGGCGGCGGCGTGGAGGCGAGTCCGAGGCGACGGGCCAATTCCTCTCGGGGGTCGAGGGCGGTCATCTGATTTGTCCTTCCCCGCGCACGACCCATTTGAGGGTCGTGAGTTCACGAATTCCCATTGGGCCGCGCGCGTGCAGTTTCTGTGTAGATATTCCCACCTCGCCACCGAGGCCGAGTTCGCCGCCATCCACGAAGCGGGTCGAAGCATTCACGAGAACGGCCGCGGCGTCCACCCGGCGCACCCACTCCTCGGCGCGGGCCGGGTCCTGGGTGACGATGGCCTCGGAGTGGCCGGTGCCGTAGCGCGCCACGTGGGCCACCGCCTCGTCGAAGGAGTCGACGACGGCGACGGCCAGAATCAGGTCGAGAAACTCCTGGGCGAAGTCGGCCTCGCTCGCCGGGGTCATCTCGGGCACGATTCGCCTCGCGGCCTCGTTGCCTCGCAACTCCACTCCCTCGAGATCGCGTCGCACCAGCGGCAAGAACGCGTCGGCCACCGCGCGGTGCACCAACAGCGTCTCGGCGGCGTTGCACACGCCGGGTCGGGAGGTCTTGGCGTTATGAATGATGGCCAGCGCTTGGGCCAGATCGGCCGACTCGTCCACGTAGACGTGACAGTTCCCGTCGCCGTCGAGCACGTAGGGCACCCGGGCGTGCTCGCGCATGGCGGCGATCAGGCTCGGCCCGCCACGGGGAATCAGGCAGTCGAGCACGTCGGTCATCTGCATGAAGGCCACGGCCGTGTCGTGGGTGGGATCATCAACCAGCGACACGGCCGCGGTGGGCAGTCCCGACTCGGCCAGGGCCTCGTGCCAGAGTCCAACCAGATACCGGTTCGACGTGAGCGCCGAGGCCGATCCCCGCAGAAAGGCGGCGTTGCCGCTCTTCACGCACAGCCCCGCCACGTCGGAGGTGACGTTGGGCCGGTTCTCGTAGACGACACCGATGACGCCGAGGGGAACCCGCAACCGCTCGATGCGCAGTCCGTTGGGTCTCGTCGACGCGTCGACTGATTCGTACAGAGGATCGGCCGAATCGGCGATGTCTCGCAGCGCGCTCGCCATCCCGGCGATCCGCGCCTCGGTCAACGTGAGTCGGTCCCGGCCCGCACCCTCGTCCTGGTACCGGGCGAGATCGTCCGCGTTGACGGCCAGGATGTCGTCGTGTCTCTCACCGAGGAGTTCGGCTACGCGTCGCAGAACGCGCGAACGCTGTTCGTTGGGGGCCTGAGCGAGTTCCCGGGCGGCCAGTTTGACGTTTCGCCCGAGTTCTTCCAACGAGATGGCCACCGCGCCAGCCTAATGACCGCGCGCCGACGCCTCGAAAAGAACGAGGTCGTCGCGGTGCACGACGACCTCATCGGTGTCATCGAGATCGCGAGCGGCTACTCGAGCGAGACCCTTGGCGAAGACGGCTCGGTCGGAGCCGACGAGTTCAACGGCATCACCTTCGTTGAATGCACCCTCGTGGCTCACGACACCGACGCGCAGGAGGCTGCGGCCTTCGTGGGTCACGGCGGTCCGAGCTCCCTCATTGACGTGGAGTCGGCCGGCACTCGCCACGGCGAAGGCAATCCACGCCTTTCGGGCATTCAACTTTTCGGTTCTCGGGTGAAAGATGGTGCCAAATCCCGGCTGCAACGAGACGGCCCGACGAAGAGCCGACGGTTCCGACGCGGGCGCGATCACGGTGGTCACCCCCGACCAGGTGGCGAGGCGCGCCGCGGCCAGTTTGGATGCCATTCCGCCGCTGCCCACACCCGACACTGACCGACCGGCGATGTCTTCGAGGGCGGCGTCGATTGCCGAGACCTCTTCAATAAGTGTCGCGTGGGGATCGAGTCGGGGGTCGGCGGTGAGCAGGCCCTGGGTATCGGTGAGCAGAACGAGATGAGTCGCGCCGACCAGGTTCGCCACCAGCGCGGCAATGCGGTCGTTGTCGCCGAAGCGAATCTCCTCGTCGGCGACGGCATCATTCTCGTTGACAATGGCGACCACACCCAGTTCGGCCAAAGACGACAACGTGGAGCGGGCGTGGAGGTACTGGCGTCGGTCCGAGAAGTCGAGTGGCGAAAGCAGGACCTGCCCCACGTTGGCCCCCACTTCGGCGAAGGCGTTACGCCAGGCGTGCATCAACAGGGGCTGACCGACGGCCGAGACAGCCTGCAGGGTCACGGCGTCGGTGGGGCGGGGACGACCGCGGCCCACTTCGCTCCAACCCGCCGTGATGGCACCCGAAGTGACCACCACGACATCCCAGCCCTCGGCACGCAATGCAACGACGTCCTGGGCCACCGCCACGAGAGCGGCGTAGTTCACTCCACCCTGGGCGTCGGTGACCGACGACGTTCCGATCTTGACGACGACGCTAGGCATCGGGGTCCAACTTCCCCTGGCGAGCGAGACGTTCGCGACAGGAGCATTTCCCTCGGCGTTCGTGGGGACGCGCAGCTTGACGAGAACCGTCTTTTCTTCTTTTGAAGAGAACGTACCGAACGGCACGATGAGCGTGCGCCCCTCTTGGCGGAAGCTGCGATCGAAGACCTGCTCGACCTCGACGCCGGGCGCGAGCTCGACGCGCATGTCGGCGTCGCGCGCGACGGACGCGAGCAGCGAGTCGAACTCCTGCGCGAAGACCGCGGGTAG
>CAXBRI010000141.1:0-3781 GCA_963978125.1 uncultured bacterium
CTGTTGCAGGCTCTGGAACGCGACCTCGCTTCTCTGAAGTAGGACGGTTCTCCATGCTGTCAACCTTTTCAACCGGTGGTAACGCCTACGGGATTGATGACCGAGGTGATGGGCCTGCCATCGTCTTGTACCCCTCGTTGGGACGAGCGGGAAGCGACTTTGATGAGTTAGCCGCGTCACTCAATGCGGCCGGATTTCGCACTATTTCGGTGACACCACCGGGTTTTGTCACGCCACCCGTCAAGTCCCCCGGCTGGAGTGATCTTTTCGTTATCGCGGGTGAGCTATGGGAAATTGTCGATCACTTGAAGATTGAACAACCCATCGTTGTCGGACACGCATTTGGAAATCGCGTCGTGCGCACGTTCTCAACGTTGCGACCGGAGGCGGTGTCGAAATTGATTCTTCTGGCTTGTGGAGGCGAAGTACCTCCCGATGAATCAGTCCACGAGACGTTCTTTCGCATCTTTGATTCGGCTCGCAGCGAGGATGAGCGTGCGCTTGATGTGAAAGCGGTGTTTTTTGCACCGGCAAATGAGATTGGTGACTGGCGATTCGGGTGGGATGGCCACTTGGCCCTTCATCAATCGGCGGCGGTGGGTGCGACCGACAGGTCCTCCTTTTACCTCGGAGGCTCCGCACCGGGACTAATTATCCAAGGGCTTGATGATCTCATCGCGCCACCAGTCAATTCGAGGAACTTGGCGTCACAGCGCCCCGATACGACGCTGGTCAATCTTGAAAACTGTGGTCACGCGATGCTCCCCGAACAACCCGACCGAATTCGCGAGGAGATTCTGACATTCCTCTCCCCTCTATTGGCGGGGTAGGCCGTTCGACGCAGTATGCGTGCGTTATTCGATAAAAAGCGCGATGAGGGCGCAGTGACGAACGGTGTGTCACGCATACCTCCGCTGGCGAATCCGTAGGCCAGTCGCCATCCCGTCAACTGGAATGGACTCTCTCAGCACCCCCAACTGGTTGATGACTGGCTAAGTCACTGAACACCCTTTGACATTGCATATTGGAACCATCCTTTTACTTGGTTCAGGTGGGCTAGGGGGATGCCGGAGTAGTAACGGCTGCTCGGGTGCCAAATAGCACCACGGTTTTCAGGTGTCAGCGAGTCCTACCTGGCCAATGTCAGAAGCTGAAAGTCTCCATCACATCCAGGGCGATTCACTTCGCGCCTCAAGCTCAACGGCATAGCGATGGACTCTTAATCCACAGGTTTCGGGTTCGAATCCCGAGGGGCGCACCAAAGAAATAGCCGGGGCCTCGAGGCCCCCTTTCCAAGCCAATACTTCTCGCCTACGATGACACGAGAAGTAGGAACTGACACTCTTGGCGGGGGATTTGGTCTGAATATGAACCGACACGGCCGATTAATCCAAGTCATCAAACTCGCAACAGCGGCCACAACACTCAGTGCCATCCTTGCAATGTCTTGGTCTAGCGTTGCCGTTGCGGAAAGTCCGACGGTCTCGGTGGGGAACGATCCCTACGGAGTAGCTGTCAACCCCTCCACCAACACCATCTACGTCGCCAATTACTACGATGACTCAGTGTCGGTGATCAACGGCTCGACCAACACCGTGACCGCGACGGTCTCGGTGGGGAGCCATCCCCTCGGAGTAGCTGTCAACCCCTCCACCAACACCATCTACGTCGCCAATTACGACGACAACACAGTGTCGGTTATGCTCGGGGTTGTACTACCCGGAGCCCCAAGCATCACCTCCTCATCAGCGGGGAACGGCTCGGTGTCGTTGGCCTGGAGTGCCCCGAGTGCAGGCGATGGCCAGATCATCTCGTATTCGGTGGTTGTTGCTCCATCGAGTGGACCAGCAATCACCACATCGACTCCAGCGAGTCAACTGAGCGCCATGATTACTGGACTGAGAAATGGGACTTCTTATTCGGTGAGCGTCACAGCCGTGAGCAGCCTGGGGGCAGGATCGGCCTCAAGTTCAGTCAGCCTGACACCTCGAAACGTCCCCACTGCTCCCACTAGCCCGAAGGCCACGTCGGGCAAGAAGAGCGTGACTCTCCGGTGGAGCCCACCAAGTTCGACCGGCGGGAGTGCCATCACTGGCTACAAGATCTACATGGGCACGAGCCCCGGACGCGAGTCAGCGACACCTTTGAACGACAATCTGGTTTCAACGCTCACCTACGTAGCAAGTTCCCTCAAAACTAGAAAGAAGTACTACTTCGTTATCAAGGCGGTGAATGCGGCAGGAATGAGTACCGCATCAGTTGAGGTTGCAGCAAAGGCGGGTTAGGGCTTGAAGCACCCCCAACGGGATTCGAACCCGTGCTACTTCCTTGAAAGGGAAGCGTCCTAGGCCGCTAGACGATGGGGGCCTATCACCCCAGTTCCAACAGCCACTGGGGATGGTCGGGCTGCCGGGATTTGAACCCGGGACCTCTTCGTCCCGAACGAAGCGCGCTACCAAACTGCGCTACAGCCCGCCGCGATTTCTCACAGCCTGACAATCTTAGTCGGGTCGAATAGAGCCCGAATTAGGGCAATTCTTGCTCGGGCTCTTCAACTGGTGGGAGGTGCTCGACGACCACTTGGCTGATTCGAAGGCGGTCCAAAGACTGAACCCTGAATGACCATTCGCCGAATGAAACCGACTCCCCCTCTTTGGGGATCTCGCCAATCTGGTGGAGAATAAAGCCGGCCAACGTCACGTACTCGCCCTCGGGGATTTGAATGCCGAGTTCCTCGGTGACCCGGTCGACGTGGATCTGTCCATCGACAAGCCACCTGTTCTCACGAACTTTCTGGAAATTTGGCTCATCATCCTCGTCAAATTCGTCGGCTAGATCTCCGACCAACTGTTCGAGAATGTCTCTGGTGGAGACCACGCCGGCCACGCCGCCGTGCTCATCCAAGACGAGGGCAAACGTGCGTCGTTGGGTACGCATCTCTTCGAGGCTCTCAAGTAGATCCAGTGTTTCCGGGAGCATGAGTGGACGGCGAATCTTGCGGGCTATCTCGCGCTCGTCGGGCAATGACACTCCAATGGCCCGGCGGGCCGTCGTGGAACGAAAGAGGTCGTTCACGTAAATGACCCCCACCACGTCATCGAGGTCATCCGTGACGACGGGAAAGCACGAGTGTCCCGTGTCACGCACGGCGTCGGCGATTGACTCGGGGGTTACGGGAGTCGTGAGGTAGGCGACATCAACCCGAGGCGTCATGACGTCGCGGAGCTCGAGTTCGCGGAGCTGATCCACTCGAGCGTGAATTCGTTCGGCCTCGGGGGAGCGGGCCTGCTCGCCTTCTTTCCCGGCCAGGCGTGATCTCAGTCGGGCAAGTCCCGACGGGGGATGGTCACTCATTGGGCGCTAGAGCCGACCCGCACGGTGGCCGGTCGCAGCGACTCGTCCTCGTACGACTCGCCACGCAACACCGCTCGCACGGCCGCCCGAACCCGGAGAGGGTCAAGGGGCTTGACGAGGAATCCTTCTGCTCCGCTGCGGCGGGCAAGGAAGACGTCGGGGCGACGGTCAAGCAGCATCAGCACGCTGACGGGCTCAGCTGCGCCGAAGGACTCTTCGTGGCGGAGTTCCAAGGTGAGAGCCATGCCGCCCATTGAACCGACCTGAAGGTCGCAGATCACGAGGTCGACGCCACCTTCGGTGACGCGGGCAATAGCCTCGCGGGCCGTCGAAACCTCTTCAATCGTGAGGTCCGGCCCCACGAGCATCGAACGCAATTCGTCGCGCAGCGAGGGAAGGTCGCTGACCAAAAGGACGTGAGCCACGA
>CAXBRI010000142.1:0-3762 GCA_963978125.1 uncultured bacterium
ACGAGCCTCGGGCTGGGAGTCCGTGCCGGTCCGCGAAGAGTTGCGGCGCAATATCGAGAAGCGCCTGAGCGAGGGCCGGGCACTCACGTCGGCTGTGTTGGGTTACGAGGACTCGGTGCTGCCCCAGTTGGAGACGGCCCTGTTGGCCGGTCACGACATCATCTTGTTGGGCGAGCGCGGCCAGGCCAAAACCCGCATGATCCGTTCACTCGTCGAACTGCTCGACGAGTGGCTGCCCATCATCGCCGGTTCCGAGGTGCGAGATGATCCGTACGCCCCCATCTCGGCCTTCGGGCGCGACCAGGTGGCCACCCACGGCGACGACACGCCGATCGCCTGGGTGCACCGTAGCGAGCGATTCGCCGAGAAGTTGGCTTCGCCCGACACCTCGATGGCCGACCTCATCGGTGAAGTCGACCCCATCAAGGTTGCCGGCGGTCTCTTCCTCGACGACCCTCGGGCGCTGTCGTACGGGTTGGTCCCCAAGTCCAACCGTGGCATCTTCGCGATGAACGAGCTACCAGACCTCGCCGAGCGCATTCAGGTGGGTCTGCTCAACGTCCTCGAAGAACGCGACGTCCAGATTCGTGGCCACCTCGTGCGACTCGACCTCGACCTGCTGGTGGTGGCCACGGCCAACCCCGAGGACTACACCAACCGTGGCCGGCTGATCACGCCACTCAAGGACCGCTTCGGCTCGCAGATCCGCACTCACTACCCCTACGAGATCACGACCGAAATCGCGATTATCAAGCAAGAAGCCAAACTTCCCACCTCGCCCAAGCCCATCGTCGTGCCGTGGTTCATCGATGACATCGTCGCGCGCATCAGCCACGTGGCCCGCGCGAGTCACGCCATCTCCCAGCGTTCGGGTGTGTCGGTGCGACTGTCCATCGCCAACTACGAGACGGTCATCGCCAACGCCCTGCGCCGGGCGCTGCGCACCGGTGACGGTGCCGTCGTGCCGCGCGTGAGCGACCTCTCGGCCGTGGTGCAGAGCACCCAGGGCAAGATCGAGTTCGACACGATCGATGACGACGACGCCGATCAGGTGATCGCGGCTCTGGTGTCACTGGCCGTGCGCCAGTGCTTCACCGAGCACGTGCTGCTCGAGGAGGGGCCCGAGATTGTCGACGCCTTCGCCGACGAGGTCATCGTCCACACCGGAGACGACCTGCCCGACCAGGCCTACCTCGGCATCCTCGAAGGGATGCCGGCTCTCGCCGAACCCGTGCGCCGGGTGGCCGGACCAACGGCGACCGACGGGGAGCTCGCCGCCACGGCCGAGTTCATCCTTGAAGGCCTGTACCTGACCAAGCGTCTCGCCAAGGACGCCTCGGGGGCACGGGCCCTGTACCGCTCGCGGAACCGGTAGTGGCCGTCCGCTACGGATTCCGCCGCCGCGGGGACGGCGACGACGAGAACGACCTCGAGGTCGAGGAACTTCTCGAACTGCTCGCCGACGACTTCATGGAGCACGGGGACCTCGACGAGGCGCTGGATCGCCTGTTGCGCGACGGCTTCACGACCAAGAACGGCCAGACCGTCGAGGGTCTGCGCGAACTGCTCGAGCGCACCCGTCGACGCCGGCGTGAACTCGAACAACAGGTCGACCCCGAAGGCGCCCTCGCCCAGTACGAGGAGTGGATGGCGCGCATAGAGGAGATGGAGAACGAGGAACTCGACGCTCTGCTCGCCGAGGCCCAGGAGTCGGGTGACGAACGCCGCCTCGAGGTGACCAAGGATTTGGTCGACCAGAAGCGGCTGCAACAACAGATGATGGGGCCCCAGTTCAATGAACTGCTCGAGGGTTACCGCAACTACGACTTCGTCTCCAGTGAAGCGCGCGAGTCCTTTGAAGAGATGATGGAAGAACTGCGCCGTGAGGTGCTCGAGACCTACTTCCAGCAGTCGAAGGAGTTCTTCGAAAACCCCGACCCCGAGGTTCTCCAGCGTCTTCGCGACATGATGGACGCCCTCTCCAAGATGATCGAGCAGGACCGTGCGGGCGAACCCCTCGACCCGAGTTTCGAGAACTTCATGGAGCGCTTTGGCGACTTCTTCCCCGGGGCCGAGAACCTCGAGGACGTGCTGCGCCAAATGGCCGAAAACGCCCAAGCGGCCGAGGCGATGTTCAACTCCTTGTCGCCCGAGCAGCAGGCCACCTTGCGCTCGACGTTCTCGTCGATGTTGAACGACATGGACCTCAACTTCTCTTTGAACCGTCTGATGGGAAACCTGCGTCAAGCCCTGCCCGAGATGGACTGGAGCCCCTCGGGCCGGGCCCGGGGCAACCAGGGCGGTCGTTTTTCCAACATGGCCGAGGCGGCCAACCAGCGCAGCCGGCTGCAAGACCTCGAAGAGATGCTCGGGGGAGGTCCCGCGGCCCGGGCCCTACCCGAAATCGACATTGACGCGGTGCGTCGGGACCTCGGTGACGACGCGGCGCGCCACGTCGAACGCCTGCAAAAGGCCGTCAAGGGACTCGCCGACCAGGGCTTCGTCGACCGCCACGGCAACCGCACCGAACTGACCGCCAAGGGCATCCGCCAGGTGGGGTCGTCGGCTCTCAAGGAAATCTTCGCCCAGCTGCGACACTCGCCGGCTCTGGGCGCGCACCGCGAAGCCTCGGTGTCGCGCGGGGGAGACCGTGAGGAAACTTCGAAGCCCTGGCAACCCGGTGAGCCCGTGTCGTTGCACCTGGGCAAGACACTGCGCAACGCCGTGATGCGTCAGGGTCCGGGCACGCCCGTGCGCCTGCACCCCGATGACTTCGAGGTCGAGGAGTACGAGTCGACCCGCAAGGCCGCAACGGTCTTCGCCATCGACCTCTCGTTGTCGATGGCCATGCGATCCAACCTGGTGCCTGCCAAAAAGATGGTGCTGGCGCTGACCTCACTGATCCGCTCGAAGTTCCCCCGCGACTTCGTGGCCGTGGTGGGATTTGGCGAGACGGCCCGCGAGTTGGCCCTCGAGGACATCCCCGCTCTCACCATTGACTACAACTACGGCACCAACCTCCAGCACGCTTTGGCCCTGAGCCGCCACCTGATGCGCCACGAGAAGGGTGAGCGCCAGATTGTCGTGGTCACCGATGGTGAGCCTACGGCCCACCTGATGGACAACGGCGAGCCGTTCTTCTCCTGGCCCCCCGTCCACGAGACGCTGCAAAAGACCATGGCTGAGGTTCTGCGGTGCACCAAGGCCGGCATCACGATCAACACCTTCGCCCTTGACATCGAGCGCAGCCAGTTCCCCTTCGTGGAGCAGATTGCCCGGGTCAATGGGGGCCGCACCTTCTACGTCGACATTGACAATCTCGGGGCGTATGCCGTGGATGATTTCGTGAAGCACCGCCGGGCGGTCTAAATACCCTGACCAGGGGGCCTTTAGGCCCCGGATTTGACAATGTCGCAGGTGATAGACAAAATGACACGGTTGTAACTACAGCCGTGGCACCGTTGTCGCGGTAGGGGGAGAATTACCGTGGAACTGTTCGACGTGCTGAGCGGCCAGGAAGACCGTGGCTGGCAGGCCCGAGCCAACTGCATGGGTGTCGACCCCGATCTCTTTTTCCCCGAGCGCGGTGCTTCCACCCGTGAGGCCAAGGAAGTCTGCCGGGGCTGTGTCGTGCGCGAGGACTGCCTCGAGTACGCGCTGGCCAACGGCGAGAAGTTCGGTATCTGGGGCGGGATGAGCGAGCGTGAGCGCCGCCGCCTGCGCCGGGCGCGCGCCATCGAGCGCCGCTCCCAGGCCGGCTGA
>CAXBRI010000143.1:0-3728 GCA_963978125.1 uncultured bacterium
CAACTGGCCGCCTACGTCCATCACCGGCGCACCGGTCGTCCCTACGTGGTCGTCAAGGTCGCGAGCACGCTCGACGGAGTGGTGTCGATGGCCGACGGATCGAGTCAGTGGATCACGGGTGTCGACGCGCGACAGGACTCGCACGTGCTGCGCGCCCAGAGCCAGGCCATCGTCGTCGGGGCGGGTACGGTCCGTAGCGATGACCCGCGCCTGACGGCCCGGCTCGGCGATGTCATCGTCGAGCCACTGCGTGTCGTGCTCGGCGAGGCTCCGGCTTCGGCTAAGGTGCATCCCTGCCTCGAGTACCTGGGCGATCTCGGCGCCCTGCTCGACGAATTGGCCACCCGCGGGGTGGTGCAAGTGCTCGTTGAAGGCGGCCCGCGTGTGGTGTCGTCCTTCGTCGAAGCCGGATTGGTGCAGCGTTTCGTCTGGTATTACGCCCCCGCCTACGCCGGTAGCGTCGGAACGGCCGGCGCGTTGTCCGCGTTCGGCACGCCGACTATTTCAGCCCTTCGCCGCGGTCGAGTGGTGGGGGTGCGCCAGGTGGGCGAAGATGTACGTCTGGACGTGGAGGTCTGATGCTGTCAACCATCGAAGAGGCAATTGAGCAGCTTCGCCGCGGGGGCATGGTCGTCGTAGTGGACGACGAAGACCGCGAGAACGAGGGTGACCTCATCATGGCGGCCGAGGATGTGACGGCCGACTCCATGGCCTTCTTCTTGGAGCACACCTCGGGCGTCTTCTGTGTGCCTCTCGAGCCCGAACGGGCCGACGAACTGGACTTGCCCCTCATGGTGGTCGCCAACACCGAGGTGCAGCGCACTGCCTTCACGGTGACCGTGGACTACCGCCACGGCACCACGACGGGGATTTCGGCCTCCGACCGGGCCGCGACGGTGCGTTCGTTGATTGACCCGGCGACCAAGCCCACGGACCTCAACCGACCGGGTCACATTTTTCCCCTTCGCTACCGAGCGGGGGGAGTGCTGAAGCGCGCCGGACACACCGAGGCAACCGTCGACCTGTGCCGTCTCGCGGGCAAGTATCCGTCGGGCGTGCTGTGCGAGATTGTCACGGCCGACAAGTCCGACATGGCCCGGCTTCCCGAACTCACCGAGTTCGCCAAGCAGCACGGTCTGCCCATCGTCTCAATTGCCGACCTGATCCGTTACCGACGCCACCACGAGAAGTTGGTCAAGCGGGTCGCCGAGGCGCAACTGCCCACGGAGTTCGGCACCTTCACCACCATTGTCTACGAAAGCATGCTCGACGGCGAGCAGCACATGGCCCTGGTGGCCGGCGAGCCATCGGGCCGTTCCGACGTACTCGTGCGCGTGCACTCCGAGTGCCTGACCGGCGACGCCCTGGGTTCATTGCGCTGCGACTGTGGGCCGCAGTTGCGTACGGCACTGGCCAAGGTGGCCGCTGAGGGCACGGGCGTCGTGGTCTACTTGCGCGGCCACGAAGGTCGGGGAATCGGCCTGGGTCACAAGATTCGCGCCTACGCCCTCCAAGAGGAGGGACGAGACACGGTCGACGCGAACCTGGAGCTCGGTTTGCCGGTTGACTCGCGCGAGTACGGCATCGGCGCCCAGATCCTGGTCGACCTCGGCGTAACCTCGATGCGCCTGCTCACCAACAATCCCGCCAAGTACGGCGGATTGGAAGGCTTCGGCTTGGAAATCGTGGAGCGCGTTCCCCTCGAATCAACCCCCACCTCGTTTAACCTCGAGTACCTGCGCACGAAGCGTGAGCGGCTCGGCCACCTCCTGGAGAATCTCGATGACGTCGAGTGAGGCCACCCGTTACGACGAGGCCTGGGCGGCGCGGCTCGCCGGACGCGTCGGCTCGCACCTGAACGCCGAGCCGAACGGCCACGGTGTGACCGTGGGTATCGCCTGCGCCCGATTCAACGGTGGCATCACCCTGCGACTTCTCGAAGGAGCGCTCGACGCCCTCGCTGAGGCCGGGGTGAAACAAGAAGACATCACCGTGGCGTGGGTGCCCGGCGCCTACGAGATTCCGATTGCCGCACTGGCCCTGGCCGATGGATCCAATCCCGTCGATGTCGTTCTGACCTTTGGCGCCGTGATCCGTGGCGACACCGGTCACTACGACCTTGTTGCCGGTGAATGCGCGCGGGGCATCCAGGACGTGCAGTTGTCCACGCGAGTCCCCGTGATCTTTGGCGTGCTCACGACCAACACCGTCGAGCAGGCGCTCGAGCGCTCGGCTCCCGACGAGACAAACAAGGGACGCGAAGCAGCGTTGACGGGTTTGGAAATGGTCACACTCCTGGGGTCCGACGGCCTCGGCGCATGATTGAGGGGCTCGTCACCGAATACGACGTTGCCCGCGGTGACGGTTGGGTGCAGTCAGGCGCGCAATCGTTTTACGTGCACTGTGTCAATGTCGCCGACGGTTCACGGGTACTGAACGTGGGTTCGGCCGTTCGTGGTCAGCGAGCCGTGGGTCGTCTCGGTCACGATGAGTTGGTGTCGGTCGAAAACGTCTAGTCGTCGATGGCTGGACGCGGACCTAGCTGATTGAGGGCGAGGTCGCGGGCCGCGGCGGCAGCCGTGAGGGCCGCTGACAGCGCGAGTTTGGCCGCCGTGCGCTGGTTGGATGTGGTCGCCCCCGCCATGGCGTTTTGGTAATCCGCTTTTGCCGCGGCTTTGGCCTGCTCGTAGGTGGCCTTGATGGCCTGACTACTTGCTTGCCACGTCTTCAGGGTGGCGATGGCCAGGTCCCGTGGACTCGGACCCAGTCCGGCCAACGCGGCCGACCGGGTCTTCGTGGCGTTGGCCACAGCCAACGCGTAGTCGGCGTTGGCCTGAACCTTCTGGTCACTCGTGGCCCCGTTGAGAGCCTTGAGTAGAGCCGTCCGTGCGGCCGTCAGGCTGTCGTG
The DNA here is from genome assembly GCA_963978125.1 of uncultured bacterium. Lineage (GTDB taxonomy): Bacteria > Actinomycetota > Acidimicrobiia > Acidimicrobiales > RAAP-2 > RAAP-2. Next base: position 2,909 of record CAXBRI010000143.1, read on the forward strand.
GAAGTTCTGATTGATCTGCGCCTGGGCCGCTTTGTACGCGGCCATCTGTCCCGCGAAACTGCTGGATGCGAGGGTCGTCGTCGTGGGCGCGCTCGACGGAGCAGATGGTGAATCGCCCCTTGACGACTTGGGGTCGGCGAACGCCGGACCGGCACTCGCCACCAACGCCAACGTGGCTGCGGCAACGGCCGCGAGTGGGCGAGCGAGTGAACTCACACACCAAAACTACCCCTCGAACCCTCCGAATTTTCTGTGAAATGTCTGTGGGAATTCATGTATTCGGTCGCCGGGCCTAAGAATGGTGGTGGAGGTGACATGGCAACGGTGCTGGTGATCGATGACGAACCCGGGGTGCGCGACTTGCTCAACGACGCTCTCAGTGCGGCCGGCTACGAAGTCCTGACGGCGGCCAACGGCGCCGAGGGCCTGGACACCTTGCGGCGACAAGGAGCGGCGTTGTGCATCGTGGACGTGAATATGCCCCACGTCAACGGTTTCGATTTCCTTGATCGCGTTCGCGAGAGCGACACCACGACGCCCATCATCATGCTGTCGGCCCGTCAGGACGCCGCCGATGTTCCCGAGGAACCAGGAGACCGGCGACGCGTAGCTGACCGACTTCGCGCGGGCGAACGAGTAGACGACGTCGTCGGCCGTGAACTCGTTGCCGGCGCACGACTTGACGCCCTGGCGCAGATGGAACGTCCAGGTCAGCCCGTCTTTGGAAATTTCCCAACGCTCTGCAATGCCGGGTATCGGCCTGGCGGCCGCATCCAGGGTGGTCAGGCCCACCATCATGTCGCCCAGGATATTGGCTTCC
>CAXBRI010000144.1:0-3721 GCA_963978125.1 uncultured bacterium
TGCAAGACTCGACGCCATGCGAGTCGGCGTTGTCGGAGCCACTGGGTACGCAGGTGCCGAGGTCATGCGTCTGTGCGCGTCCCACGACGACCTGGACGTGGTCCTGGCGACTGGTGGGTCGAACGCCGGCAAGTCGGTGTCGTCCCACGTACCGGCCCTCGCCGCTTTGTACCCCGACACGGTCTACGCCGCGACCGACGCGCTGACGGACGCCGACCTCGACGTGGTGTTCCTGGCCCTACCGCATGGCGAGAGTCAGGCGCACGTACCGGCGCTGGTGGAACGCGGTGTGATGGTCGTCGATCTCGGTGCCGATTTCCGTCTGCGCGACCCGGCCGACTACGACGCGTGGTACGGGGGAGCCCACCAGGCACCCCAACTGTTGTCACGAGCCGTGTACGGACTCGTCGAGCGACACCGCGGCGAGCTGGTTGGCGCTTCGCTGATCGCCGCCCCTGGTTGCTATCCGACGGCCACGGCCCTCGCGATGGGACCCTTCGCCGACGCGCAGTGGATCGACACCTCGGGAGTGGTCGTGAACGCCCTGAGTGGTGTGTCGGGTGCGGGTCGCAGTGCGAGTGACCGGCTGCATTTTCCGAGGCTGTCGGGTAACGCCGAGGCCTACGGTCTCTTGAACCACCGACACACCATCGAAATGCAGCGTGAACTCAAGGTCGAACTTCTCTTCACGCCGCACCTCGTGCCGGTGAGCCGTGGAATGTTGGTGACCGCGTACGCCCGACTCTTCGGAGCACATAACACCGCCGAGGCGTTGGCGCTCCTGAGAGAGACGTATCGGAACGACCCCTGCGTGGTGGTGACCGACGAGCCGCCCTCACTGAAGGACGGGGTCGGCAGCAACCTCTGTTTCGTGTCGGCTCGGGTTGACGAGCGCACCGGTTGGCTCGTGGTGATGTCATCCATCGACAACCTCATCAAGGGGGCGGCCGGTCAAGCGATTCAGGCGTGGAACGTCGCCACCGAACGGCCCGAAACAATGGGGCTCCCTCTCGCCGGGGTGACCCCGTGAGCGCTGTCGTGGTGAAACTCGGCGGACACACGCTCGACGACCTGGGGCCCGACAGCCCCGTCCTCATCGACCTCGCCAGCGATCTTGCGGAATTGAAGGCCGGTGGCAACGACGTGGTGTTGGTGCACGGGGGAGGCCCCCAGATTGCCGGCCTGCTCGCCGCGCGGGGACTCCAGAGTTCGTTCGTCGACGGATTGCGCGTGACCGATGACGAGACGATGGAGTGCGTGTCAATGGCGCTGGGCTACGTGAACCAGAAGGTCTGTGCGGCGTTGTCCCGGCGGGGACTTCCGGTTATGGGGCTGAGTGGCGCCGATTCCCAGCTCTTGCTCTCGTCGCCCCTGGGGGCGGCGTGGGGTCGGGCGGGTTCGTCTCCGGAGGTGGGCTCGCAGGTTCTGGGCACCGTCTTGTCGGCGGGGCTCGTTCCGGTCGTGAGTCCGGTGGCCGTTGATTCCCGTGGTGAGTTACTCAACTGCAACGCGGACACCGCGGCGGGTGCGATAGCCGCGGCACTGGGGGCCGAATTGATCCTGTTGAGCGACGTCGATCAGATTCGTTCCGTTCCCGATGATCCCTCCACCGGACTGGCCGACGTGGACGTCGCGCAGGTGGAGGCGATGGTGACGAGCGGCGCGATTCGCGACGGCATGCGACCCAAGGTTCAAGCCGCCCTCGATGCCCTCGGTGCCGGTGCACCGACCGTTCAGCTGGCCAACGGAACAAAGCCGCACGCCCTGCGTGACGCGCGGGCGAATCGAGTCGCCACGACGAAGGTGCACCCATGACCCGTCATTTCCTCACCATTGAATCGCTCACGAACGGGGATCTCGCCAACATTTACTCGTTGGCGACGGCCCCTCTCGACGATGAGTTGATGCGCGGCCAGGGCGTCGCCCTCGTGTTCGAGCGTCCCAGTCTGCGCACGCGAGCGTCGAGTTCCTCGGCGGTGCACGAACTGGGTGGTTACGTGACGTTCTTCGGCGACGAAGAAATTGGTCTTGACGACCGCGAGTCCGCCGAGGATGTGGCCCGCACGTTGGACCAGATGTACTCGATTGCGGCGATGCGGCTCAAACGGCACTCCATGTTCGCCCGGATGCAGGCCGCCACTCACGGCCGACTCTCACTCATCAATCTGCTGAGTGACAAGGCCCACCCCACCCAGGCAGTGGCCGATGTCCTCACCATCGCCGACGAGTTCGCCGATGGTGACGTGGCGGGGCTCGCCGGTCTTCGGGTGGCCTACGTGGGTGACGCCACGAATGTGACGCGATCACTGGCGGTGGCCCTTCTGCGTCTGGGTGTCGATGTCACCGTCGGTGCCCCGTCGGGCTACCAACTCGTCGAAGGTGACGTCGAGGACCCGTCGGCGGTGACGGGAGGTGGCCGCCTGATCCTCACCGATTCCGCGATGGATGCCGTTCGGGGCGCGGACGTGGTGTACACCGACGCGTGGGTGTCGATGGGCATGGAAGCCGAAACGGCGCGTCGCCGCGTCGACTTGGCACCGTTCCAGGTCGACGAATCGCTGCTGACGCACGCCGCACCGCGGGCGGTGGTTCTGCACTGTCTGCCCGCTCACCGGGGGGACGAAATCACCGACGAGGTGCTCGACGGAGAGCGCTCGCGGGTGTGGCGCCAGGTGTATCACCGCCGCAGCGCCATGGTCGGCGCGTTGCGCTGGATTAAAGGAGAACTATGACCAAGACACAACGGCAACACCGCATCGCGGAACTTCTCGAACGTCAAGTCATCGCGACGGCGGCGCAGTTGGTCAACATTCTCGCCAGCGAGGGCGTCAGCGCCACGCAGGCCACCGTGACCCGCGACCTGCAGGAGCTGGGCACCATCAAGGTACGAGACGAGCACGGCGCCCGTCGCATTGTGCTGGCCGGAAGTCCCGCCCTCGCACCGGCCCCCGTCGACTATCTCCGTCGCATGATGGGGGAGTGGGTCGTCGCGGTTGATCACGCCGATAACTTGGTGGTGGTGCGCACACCTCCGGGTTGCGCCCACGTGGTGGCCTCCGCGCTGGACCGGAGCAATCTCGAGGGGGTCCTCGGTTGCGTGGCGGGAGACGACACGATTCTGGTGATTGCTCGCACTGAAAAGGGCGGCGCGGCGCTGGTCAAGGAATTCAAGGCACTGGCCGGTCTCGATGAGAACGGCGGAACGAAGGGTAAGCGGTAATGGCAAAGCGCGTCGTGTTGGCCTACAGCGGCGGACTGGACACCTCGGTGGGGGTCCGGTGGATGATTCAAGAGTGGGGAGTAGAGGTCGTCTGCGTCCTGGTCGACGTAGGTCAGGACCCCCAGAGTTCTGAGTCCTTCGACGACATTCGCGCCCGGGCGCTCGCCGCGGGGGCACTCGACTTCGTCGTGGTTGATGCACGTCAGGAGATGGCCGAGGAATTCTGCGCGGCCGCCATCTTCGCCAACGCCCGCTACGAGGGGAAGTACCCGTTGGTGTCGTCGCTGTCGAGGCCGGTGATTGTTCGCCATCTTGTTGATCAGGCCCGCAAGTTCAACGCCCACGCCGTCGCTCACGGGTGCACGGGCAAGGGCAACGACCAGGTGCGTTTCGAAGTTGGTACGCACGCGCTGGCACCGGATCTCGAGGTGCTGGCCCCCGCCCGCAACTGGGGAATGACGCGCGCGGACTCGGTGGACTACGCCGAGAAGTGGGACATCC
>CAXBRI010000145.1:0-3692 GCA_963978125.1 uncultured bacterium
ACGTCCAATCCCGAGGGCCGGACCTTGCAAACCTCGCGCGACGCCGAGAACGAAACCGTGGAGGCGCGGGTCATGCGTGAAGTCGCCGAACTCAATGAGGCGAGTGCCCCGTTCGGACCGGTGGGGGTGGTGCTCGGCGCGACGCGCCAACGCCCGCCCTTCGACCTCGCCCGGTTGGGTGGTCCCTACTTGGTTCCCGGCGTCGGTGCCCAGGGTGCGGGCCCCGAGGACGTGGCCCGTCTGTTCGCCGGCGTGGAGCGCGCCAGCGTGCTCGTCAACGTGTCGCGGGCGCTCACCGACGCGGGGCCCGAGAAGATGGCTCTGCGTGATCGGGCGCGTCGTTGGCGCGACGACCTCGTCTCGGCGCTCCTCTAGCGGGACCGTGCGCGCAGGGCTAACCTCTGCCCCCGTGAGCCCGACACCCCCCGTCTTGTCACAGGCGCAACGTGAGGAAGCCTCCCGGGTCGCCGTGGCCAACCGCCGCCGGCGGGCCGAGGTGAAGAAGTTGGTCAAGGCTGGCGAGTTGTCGCTCGAGGAAATATTCGAGTTGGCCGACCGCGAAGAGTGCGTGGCGCAGATGCGCGCCTACGACCTCATCAGTGCGCTGCCGGCCATCGGCGAAGTCAAGGCCAAGCGCATCATGGACGCTGCGTCGATTGCGACGACCCGCCGCGTGCGGGGACTCGGTCCGCGTCAACGCGCCGAATTGTTCCGGGCCCTTGTCCGGTAGCAACCTGATCGTCGTCCTGGTGGGCCCCGGCGGGGTCGGCAAGGGGACTCTGGCGGCCGAACTGGTGCGTCGTGATCCCCGACTCTGGCTCTCGCGCAGTTGGACGACCCGGGCCCAGCGACCCTCGGAGACGGGCGACGAGTACACGTTCGTGGCCCGGGACCAGTTCGAAGAGGCCGCCGCCCAGGGACGTTTTCTGGAGTGGGCCGAGTTCCATGGCAACCTGTACGGAACCCCCAAACCCTCGGACCTCGACAACCACGACCTTTTGCTCGAAATCGAGGTGCAGGGTGCGTCCCAGGTGAAGGACAACGCACCCGACGCGGTCGTCATCCTCGTGATGCCCCCCTCCATGGAGGAGCTCGAAAGCCGGCTGCGCTCGCGGGGTGACAGTGAGGAGCACGTACAGATTCGTCTGAGTTCCACTCCCCACGAACTGGCGCGAGGCCGGGAATTGGCGACTTTCACCGTGGTGAACGACGACCCCCACCGGGCGGTGGAGGAAATCCTCGCTAAACTAGAAGGGCTTCGTCGCGGCTCGCGCGACCACGAAAGAGACGCCCATGACTGACCGCCCAACGCTCATTGACCCGCCGATCGAGGAACTCCTCGAGCACGTGGACGGCTCGAAGTTCACCCTGGTCGCCGTGGCTGCCGAGCGCGCCCGCGAAATCAACGACTACTACAACGGCCTCGGCTCCGGTCACGGCAAGCTGGTCCCGCCGCAGGTCGCCAGTTCGTCCAACAAGTCGCTGACGCTGGCCCTCCAGGAGTTGGCCGAGGGCAAGTTGGTCTACCGCCGCCCGACGGCCGAAGAGCTCGAAGCCGAGCGTCTGGCCGCCGAGCAGGCTCTCGCCGACGCCGAGGCCGAGTTCGACCCCTTCGGTGAGAAGGTCAACGCCGACCCCTTCGGTGACCTCGACGCCTAGTTCGTCGCCGGCGCGCGTCGTTCTCGGAGTAGCCGGGGGCGTCGCCGCCTACAAGGCGGTTGAGTTGTTACGTCGCCTGCGCGACTTCGGCTACTTCGTTTCTCCGGTCCTCACGCCCGATGCCACGCGCTTCGTCGGCACCGTGACCTTCTCGGCCCTCGCCAGCGAGCCGGCCCGTACCGCCCTTTACGGCGACGCGACCACGCCAATTCCCCACACCCACCTCGGGCAAAACGCCGACCTGATCGTGGTGGCTCCAGCCACCGCGCACCTCATCGCTCGTCTCGCGGCCGGACTCGCTGACGACCTGCTCACCGCGACGCTGCTCGCCTCGCGTGCACCCGTTCTGCTGTGTCCCGCTATGCACACCGAAATGTGGGAACAGCCCTCGGTGCAGGAGAACCTCGCCACGCTTCGTCGGCGCGGTGTGGTGGTGCTCGAGCCCGACTCGGGAGTTCTCGCGGGTGGCGACGAGGGCCCCGGCCGACTGCCCGAACCGGCGATCATCGCGGAGTTGTGCCACCGCATGATTGAGGGTTACCGCGGTCCGCTGACCGGAGTGCGGGTCGTGGTCACCGCGGGTGGCACCCGTGAGCCCGTTGATCCGGTGCGCGTGATGACGAACCGGTCCTCGGGTCACCAGGGCCACGCTCTCGCCGAAGTCGCCGCCCGCATGGGTGCGTCGGTGACGTTGATCACCACGGCCTCGCGACCTCTCGCTTTGGACGTGGCGCGACACCTCGACGTCGTCCGGGTAGCCACGGCATCCGAGATGCTCGACGCGGTGCGATCCCGGGCCGGGCAGGCCGACGTGGTCATCATGGCTGCGGCCGTGGCCGACTTCACGTTCGAGGCCGCGCCCCACAAGTTGAAAAAGGAGAACGGGGTTCCCGTTCTCGCGCCGGTACCGACCACTGACATCGTGATGGATCTCACGCACCATCGCCACCCCGGGCAGGTCGTGGTGGGATTCGCGGCCGAGACCTTCGACGTCGAGGCCCAGGCCCAGGCCAAACTCCGGCGCAAGGGCGTAGACCTGCTGGTGGTCAACGACGTGTCGGCCCCCGAGGTCGGCTTCGAGCACGCGACCAACGACGTGACCCTCTTGACGCCCGATGGCGGTTCCGAACACGTGTCGTTGCGGTCAAAAGAGGAGGTCGCGATGGCCATTTTGACTAAGGTTTCTTCGTTACGCAGGTGAGGAGCCCCATGGCGCGCACATTGTTCACGTCCGAATCGGTCACCGAGGGCCACCCGGACAAGATGGCCGACCAGGTCTCTGACGCCGTCCTGGACGCGATTCTCGCTCAGGACCCCCAGGCGCGCGTGGCCTGCGAGACGTTGCTAACGACCGGTCTGTGCGTGGTGTCGGGCGAGATCACGACCTCGGCCTCGGTCGATATCAACGCCATCGCGCGCCGGACCATCACCGACATCGGCTACGACGACGGTGCCAAGGGTTTCGACGCGAAGAACTGCGCCGTGTTGGTGTCGCTCGACCAGCAGAGCCCCGACATCGCCGACGGTGTGGACGTGGCCCTCGAGCGACGCGGTGGCCAGTCCGGTGAGGACGAGCTCAGTTCGCTCGGCGCTGGCGACCAAGGAATGATGTTCGGCTACGCCTGCAAGGACAACGACGACTTCATGCCGCTGCCGATTTGGTTGGCCCACCGTCTCGCCGCCCGTCTCAGTCAGGCCCGACGTACCGGGCTCATCGACTACCTACGCCCCGACGGCAAGACCCAGGTGACCGTCGCCTACGAGAACGGTCGTCCCGTGGCGATTGACACGGTGCTCGTGTCGACTCAGCACGACGACGGATACGGCCGTGAGGCGATTCACGACGACGTGGTGCGCCACGTGATCGAACCGATTCTCCCGAAGGACCTCGACACCTCCTCGATGCGCGTCATTGTGAACCCCTCGGGCAAGTTCGTACTGGGCGGCCCCCACGCCGACACCGGACTCACGGGTCGCAAGATCATCGTCGACACCTACGGCGGCTACGCCCGTCACGGTGGCGGCGCGTTCTC
>CAXBRI010000146.1:0-3645 GCA_963978125.1 uncultured bacterium
GGGCAGACCCGATAGACGGCTCACCAAAGTCTGAAACTCGAAGATGGCCTGGAGCACACCCTGGGCGACCTCGGGCTGGTAAGGCGTGTAGGCCGTCACGAACTCCGAACGACTGGCGAGTGCGCGCACGACCGGTGGAACCTCGTGGTCGTACGCACCGGCCCCGGCGAAAATCGCCATCTTGGACGACGTCGCCCGGTTGGCCGAGGTGAAGCGCGCGAACAAGTCGGCCACGTCCGGTTCGGTCATACCGAGCGGCATCGAGAGACCACCGGCCAGGCGCACCGACGCCGGAATGTGCGCGAAGAGGTCGTCGAGCGAGTCAAGCCCGAGGAACGCGAGCATGGAGACGACTTCAGCCTCGGTGTGTGGCAGGTAGTCAGCCATCAGTAGGCCTTGGTCACGAAGGGCAGATCGACAATCCGCCCGCTCACCGCTCGTCCACGCATTTCGATCTGAGCCTCCGCACCGGGTTCAAGGCCGGGTCGCAGCAGACCCAACCCGATTCCCTTCTCAAGAACGGGAGAGTAATTGCCCGAGCACAGAGAGCCAACGCTCTCGCCGCCAACCGACACGAGCGCCCCCTCGCGGAGTGGTTGACGTCCGTCGGCGCAGACCCCGGTGAGTCGTCGAGCGACACCGCGCTCACGCTCGGCTTCGACGGCGGCACGACCTCGGAAAGCCTCCTTCTTCCAACCGAGCACCCACCCCAGTCCGGCCTCGAGCGTGGTGGACGAACGGCTTAGTTCGTGCCCGTACAGGGGCAAGGCGGCTTCGAGACGCAACGTGTCGCGCGCGCCCAGGCCGGCCGGAGCGACTCCCGCCGCGACTAGAGCCTCCAGCAGGGCCTCGGCCACGTCGAGGGGGGCGGCAATCTCGATGCCATCTTCTCCGGTGTACCCGGTGCCGGCCACGCGAAGGGTGGCGCCACGCCAATCCATTTCGCTCACGCGGAAATGGCCCACCTCAGCGAAGCGAGGGTCAATCGTCGCGAGTTTGCGACGGGCCTCGGGGCCCTGCACAGCCAGAACGCAGCGCTCTCTCGTGACGTCCACGCCCGGCAGGGCATCGGTCACCCCCGAGGTGTTGGAGGCATTGGGCATGACGTCGAAGCGCTCCTCCCCCACCCACCACACGATGATGTCGTCGACGACGGTGCCGTCGTCGGCGAGAAGATGGGTGTACTGAGCGCGTCCGGGTTCGATCTTTCGCAGATCGTTGGTGAGGGCCGACTGCAGAATGTCGAACATCTCGGGCCCGTCGCACCGGACGGTACCCAGGTGGCTGACATCAAAGAAGACCGCGTCGCGTCGACACGCGAGGTGTTCGGCGACGGTCCCCGCCTGGTACTGCAGGGGCATCTCCCAGCCCCCGAAAGGGACAATCTTGGCGCCCAGCGCCACGTGGGCGTCGTACAAGAAGGGGCGCTGGTTGGCGTCCGTCATTAGGCCGCCCATTCGTCGAGGAGCGTCCCGAGTCGATGGCTCCTGGCCATCTCCACGAACTGCGCCCGGTAGATGATCACGATTGAGACTTCGGGGTAGAGCTCACGCAGCATGCGAATCTTCTGGTTCTTGCGGGTCACGAGACGCTGATTCAGGGTGGTCAGTTCGACGAAGAGACCGAAGTCCGGAAGATAAAAATCGGGACGGAAGGCTTTGGACGTTTCGCCGTCGTCGTTCCACGCCAGCGGAAACTCGACGGGTTCGTACTCCCAGCGCACACCGTAAAGCGTCAGAAGGCCGGCGAAGACTTCCTCGCTGGGGTGCGCGAAGTCGACCTGTGGTTTGGTCAGAGAACTCGGATGGCGACCACGCACGGCGTGCGGGTCAACGTCGGGCGTCACGCCGAAGCGATCTCCCTTCCCGACGTGGAGTGCTCCGCCAACGTGGCCGTGAGTTCGGCGACCACATTGCCCATGGAAATGATGTTGAAGACGCCCTGACCACCACGCAGGAGGTCGACGAGACCGTCAACGTCGGCGAGAACCGTGCCCGAGTCCCCGATGACCAAGGTCGCCGCGGCGACGTTCTCGCCCAGCCCCTCCCGGAGGCACTCAACGGCCTGTCGGGCCCGGGCCAGCGACACGCCGGCGGCCAGCAACGACTTGATGACCTTGACCTCGAGAACGTCGTGGTACGAGTACACGCGCTTGGAGCCACTTCCAGTGGCCGAGGTAATCGAGGGTGTCACGAGTCCGGTGCGAGCCCAGTAGTCGAGCTGACGGTAGGTCACGCCCGTCAAGCGACACACGGTAGGGCCACTGAAGCCGAGGGTTGAGGAAGCAGTCATAGGAAAGTGGCCCTCCCGACCGAGGCACTCGCCAGCCTACCTGGCTTGACTACACGATTGTAGTTTGCCTCAGCGTTTTACACAAAAAGATCTGGCATGCCCACGCTGGGCGATGAAGCTTCAGCGTGGGAACGGGGCGGAATACGGCCCGCCAGCCGGGCGGCCCGCCCCGCGGCCACCGCGTCCCTGATGGCGGCCGCCATCAGCACGGGATCGAGGGCTCGGTTGATGGCCGACGCGGCCAGTACCCCGTCACACCCCAACTCCATCGCGAGCGTCGCGTCAGAGGCCGTCCCGACACCCGCGTCGAGCAGAACGGGCACTTCGAGACGATCACATATCAGGGCGATGGCGTGGGGATTTCGCACGCCGAGCCCCGACCCGATGGGCGAACCTAGGGGCATCACGGCACTACAACCCAACTGCTCGAGCCGCAGTGCGGTCACGAGGTCGTCCGTGGTGTACGCCCAGACTTCGAATCCGTCGGCGACCAGACGTTCGGCGGCGCGCAAGGTTTCGGCAACGTCGGGCAACAAAGTGTCATCATCGCCAATGACTTCGAGCTTGACGGCCGGTGTGTCAAAGGCTTCTCGGGCGAGTTGGGCAATCCGCACCGCCTCTTCGGCTGAGTGGCATCCCGCCGTGTTGGGCAAGAGAGCCATCCCCAGTTCGCTGAGCAGGTCGTACACCGAACCCTCGACCGAAGGGTCGACCCGCCGAAGCGCAACGGTGGCGACGTGGGCACCCGCCTCACGCAATGTGGCGTCCAACACGTCGAGAGTTCGGAATCCGCCGGTTCCCATCACGAGACGCGACGGTGAGGTCAGGGTCCCCACGCGAAGTTCGCTCATCGTGCCAGCGTACCGGTGCGCCAGAGGCCGTCGGTAGGCTGACCAGGTGAATCCCGTCGTCGCGCTGTCCATTGCGGGATCCGATTCCGGCGGCGGAGCGGGTATCCAAGCCGACCTGCACACCATGGCCAACTGTGGCGTGTTTGGTACCACGGTCGTGACCGCGGTCACGGCACAGAACACCGTTGGTGTCAGCGCGGTCGGGCTCGAAAGTGTCGGACTGATACGGGCGCAAATCGACGCGGTCGTGAGCGACTTCTCAGTGGCGGCCGCCAAGACGGGCATGCTGGGCTCTCCCGACATCATCAACGAAGTCGCCACGGTGGCGGCCGCGGGTCGCCTCCCGAACCTGGTGGTGGACCCGGTGCTCGTATCCACGACGGGTGCCGCGTTGATGACCGGTGACGGACCGCGCACCTACGTCGACCGGCTGCTTCCCCGGGCGCTTCTGGCCACGCCCAATCTCCGCGAAGCCGCAGTGTTGCTCGGCCACGATGCTGCG
>CAXBRI010000147.1:0-3567 GCA_963978125.1 uncultured bacterium
AAGCAGAAGACGGCATACGAGATAAGGCCACGTGACTGGAGTTCAGACGTGTGCTCTTCCGATCTATATTCCTCGTCAGACTTCAAGGAGTTCCTGTTCCTTGTGGGCGAGCAACTGGTCAATGACCGCAACCTCATCCTGGGTCATCTTGTCGAGCACCTTCTCGAGGCGCTCGATCTCGTCCTTCGACAGACCGTGCTCCTTCTCGAGATTTTCGAGTTCCTGGCGGCCGTGTCGACGTACGCCACGCACGGCGACCTTGCCGTCTTCGGCCTTCTGCTTCACCAGTTTCACGAAGGCCTTGCGGCGTTCCTCGGTCAACGTCGGGAAGGTGAGACGAATCACCTGGCCGTCGTTCGAGGGTGTCAGGCCCAGGTCGGACTGGCTGATGGCCTTTTCAATCGCGGCCATCGACCCCTTGTCGAAGGGTGAGACCACCAACAGTCGGGGCTCGGGCACTGAGAAGTTCGCCAACTGCTTGAGCGGCGTCTCGGCCCCGTAGTAATCGACCATGAGGCCCTCGATGAGCGAGGAGTTGGCCCGACCGGTGCGGACCCCCGCGAATTCGGACTTCACGTGTTCGATGGCCTTGGCCATGCGCTCGCGAACATCCTCGAGAACGAGTTCGATGAGTTCTTCCACTATCTCACCAGCGTACCGACGGCCTCACCGGCCAGGGCGCGCCCCAGATTTCCCGGCTTCATCAGGTCGAACACCCGAAGTGGCAACTGGTTGTCCTTGCAGAACGTGATGGCCGTCATGTCCATCACGCGCAGGTCGCGGGCGATGACTTCGTCGAAGGAGATCTCGTCGTACTTGTCGGCCCCAGGGTTGCGCCGCGGGTCGTCGCTGTAGACGCCGTCGACGCCGCCGTGGGTACCCTTGAGCACGATGTGGGCCTCGATCTCCGCGGCGCGCTGGGCGGCCGGCGTGTCGGTGGTGAAAAAGGGGTTGCCCATTCCCGCGGCGAAGATCACCACGCGGCCCTTTTCGAGGTGACGCACGGCGCGGCGACGGATGTAGGGCTCGGCGACCTGGTCCATGGCGAGAGCCGACATGACCCGGGTGGGCCGACCGTGACTCTCGAGCGAGTCCTGCAGGGCCAGTGCGTTGATGACCGTCCCGAGCATGCCCATGACGTCCGAGTTGGCCCGGTTCATACCGGCCATGGCACCCGTGGCACCGCGCCAGATGTTTCCGCCACCGACCACGATGGCCAGTTCCAATCCTCCGCGGTCCATCGCCGCAGAGATCTCGCGAGCGAGGAAGTCAACGGTGGAGGCGTCAATCGTTTCGTCACTCGCGGCCGAGGCCAGGGCCTCACCGGAGAGCTTCAGAACGACGCGACGCACCCCTACCCCCCGATGTAGACCTGCGCGAAGGAGGTGATGGTCGCGCCGCCGAGGAACTGCTGAATCGACTGCTTCTCGTCCTTGACGTAGGCCTGCTCGAGCAGGACCCGCTCCTTGTACCAACCGTTCAGGCGACCTTCGATGATCTTGGGCAGAGCGGCCTCGGGCTTGCCCTCGTTGCGCGAGATTTCCTCGACGGTGGCGCGCTCGGCGGCGACTTCCTCGGCCGGCACGTCCTCGCGGGTCAGGTACTGGGGCTTGGCGAAGGCGATGTGCACACACAGTTCGTGGGCGATCTCCTCGTTGCCACCCTTGACCACGACGGCGACGGCGTTCACGCCACGACCCGACTGCTGGTGGATGTAGGTCTCGACAACCTCGTCGGCACCGGCTTCGAGGCGGATGACGCGGCCGATGGAGATGTTCTCCTTCAGCGTGGTGAGCATCGTCTCGAGGCGGTCCTGGAAGGCGGCCGTGGCCCCCTCCCCTTCGGCGGCCACACGCGCGGCGATCTCGTCGACCATCGAGGTGAAGTCATCGGACTTGGCGACGAAGTCGGTCTCGCAGCGCATCTCGACGATGGCCGCCACCTTGCCGTCGCGCACGACGGCCACGGCACCTTCACCGGCTTCACGGTCGGCGCGCTTGGCGGCGCTGGCGAGTCCCTGCACGCGCAGCCACTGGGTGGCCGCCTCCATGTCGCCGTTGTTGGCCTCGAGGGCTTTCTTGGCGTCCATCATGCCGACTCCCGTCGACTGGCGCAGGGCCTGTACGTCCTTGGCGGTGATAGCCACGGTTCTGTTCTCCTTTTAGACGTTGGCCGGCGCGGGCGCGGCCTTGACCGGACGGTTGGCACGAATGAAGCGGCCCTCGGTCACGGCGTCGGCGATGACGCGGCACAGCAACGCACCCGAGCGGATGGCGTCGTCGTTGCCGGGGATCACGTAGTCGATGACGTCGGGGTCGCAGTTGGTGTCGACCACGGCCACGACCGGCAGGCCCAGCTTGCGGGCCTCGGTCACGGCGATGTGCTCCTTCTTCGTGTCGATCACGAAGACGGCGTCGGGGGCCTTGTCGAGGTTGACGATGCCCGAGAGGTTGCGCTCGAGCTTCTCGAGTTCGCGGGTGTGACGGAGGGCTTCCTTCTTGGGCATGGCCTCGAAGTCGCCGGCCCGCTGCATGGCACGCAATTCGACCATTCGCTGGACACGGCCGGCCATGGTCGAGAAGTTGGTGAGCATGCCGCCCAACCAACGCTGGTTGACGTAGGGCATGCCACAGGCCTGGGCGTAGTCGGCGACCGGGCCCTGGGTCTGCTTCTTGGTGCCCACGAAGAGGATGGTGCCGCCGTCGGCGACGAGGTCTCGTACGTAGGCGTAGGCGCCCTCGATGCCCGTCAGGGTCTTGCGCAGGTCGATCAGGTAAATGCCGTTGCGCTCACCCAGAATGAAACGACGCATCTTGGGGTTCCAGCGGCGAGTCTGGTGCCCGAAGTGCACGCCCGCGTCCAACAGCTCTTGCAACGTGACGAGTGCCACAGTTTTTCCTTCCGTTCGGTTCTCACACCGGCGCAGTAGCACCCGAAGGCGACCGTTCGACACTGCGTCGGTAACTCACACCCCACCACCGTGGTGGGGCTGGCTAATCCTAGTGGACGGGCCCTACCCCCGCGGATGGCTCGCCCGGTGCACCTTCTGCAGCCGGGACTTGGTGACGTGGGTGTATATCTGCGTCGTCGTCAGGCTCTCGTGGCCGAGCATCTCCTGGACCACGCGCAGGTCGGCCCCACCCTCGAGGAGGTGCGTGGCGAACGTATGGCGCAGGGCGTGGGGGTGGATATGGCCCCGGGTCACCCGAGCGTCCAGGATTCGGCGCACGTCACGCGGACCGAGCCTCGCCCCCCGGCGGTTCACAAAGAGCGCCCCGGCCGGCGTGCGCTCGGACACCACGTCGCCCCGACCGTGGTCGCGCCAGCGCTGCACGGCGGCGAGTCCCGTCGGGTGCAGCGGCACGATGCGCTCTTTGCGGCCCTTACCCATCACCCGCAACAGCCCTCGTCGAGCGTCAACGCTGTCGAGGTCGAGGTCGCAGACCTCGCTCACACGTAGTCCGGCGCCGTAGAGGACCTCACAGACGGCCCGGTCGCGCAGAGCCCAGGGGTCGTCGCCCCAGTCGGCGTCGAGCAGGGCCTCGAGCTGTTCGCGCACGACCAGAT
>CAXBRI010000148.1:0-3486 GCA_963978125.1 uncultured bacterium
ACTATGACCGCAGTATCCACTGTGGGTGCTTAGTCAGTGATCGGCATGAAGGGCCGAGTCACAAGGGGAGGAAGTATGCGTCAATCACCGATGCGGCGTCTTCTGGGCGCTGGTCTCGCGACCAGTTTGCTCAGCATGGGCGCCCTGTTGATGGGACCAGTCGTGGCCCATTCGGCGACCACGACAACCGTGGACCCGCTGAAGGCCGGTGCAACCGATTCAACGAACACATTGGTTGTTCCTCAGAGCCCGAAGTACAAGCTCCACAAGTTGAATCCGTTCTATTCGGCCGCGTACTGCTACGCGGGCGACATTTCTGTTCAGCAGACGATGTACCGCCCGGCGTACTACTTCGGTCTCGGTAAGAGCATCGCCGTTCAACCGCTGCTGAGCGCCGCGAACATGCCCACGTACACAGAGTCCAACGGCGTGACCTCAGTGACGATCACCGTCAAGCCGTGGCTTTGGTCTGACGGAAACTCAAAGACCTACACCAGTAACGGTGACGGCACTACCACCTTGTCGAGCACCGACTACCACTCGCAGTTGGCCTCCGCGAGGGACATCGTCTTCTGGCTGAACATGGACAAGGCCATGTCGAAGGGCAACTTCTACAAGCCGACAGTTGCGGCTGTGGCGTCGAACCCGGCGTACGCGGCCTGTGGCTTCGTGCCCGGTATGGGTCTGCCCGACCAGGTCGACACGGTTACCACTCCGTTCGGCTTGAACGGCGACACCGTCGTCATCAAGTTCACGTCGCACCAGAACCACGACTGGCTTCTCGCGAACGAACTGTCCCAGATTCAGCCGATGCCGGCTGCGTGGGACTCGGCTGCGTACACGGCTGTGACCGACCCGAACCAGTGGGCGACGCCCTACTCGGGTACGTCGCACCTCTGCAGCTCCGAGACCTGGGCGAGCATTAAGACGGACGGATCAGACCTCTGCTCGTACGTCTACGGCTACCTCCGTAGCCTTCTGCTGACGAATGCGTTGTGGCACTGGTCGAACGGCCCGTACCGCATCGGTGACGTGGGTTACTCGGCTGGCGCGCCCGACGGCAACCAGTTCATCGTTGCCAACACGCACTACAGCGGTCCGGTTGCGGCCAAGGCCGTGAAGAAGGTCGTTTGGTTGCCTGAGGCCGACACTGCATCGGAAATCGCACAGCTTCAGGCTGGCCAGCTCACCTCGGGGTATGTGACTCCTGACATGGTGACGGCCTCGCCGGGCATCGGTAAGGCTGGAGACAACCTCGACAACCAGATCAAGGCCAACTACAACACCGTTGGTTCCACTTCCTGGGGTGTTGGTTACTGGCAGTTGAACTTCGGTAACGTCAGTTCCTCCACGGCTCCTTGCGTGGGTCAGGACGGCAAGCAGGCGCACAACTGTAACTGGGCCGCCATGCTTAACCAGCAGTACCTGCGTCAGGCCATGTACGAGGCGATGGACCAGAAGTCCGTGATCAAGACGATCATGAACGGTTACGGAATCGCTGGTTGGTCGGCCATTCCTGGAGCTGGTGGTGGCGCGTACACCACTGGTGTCGCCAAGCCGCTCAGCTACAACCCGACGAAGGCCAAGGCTCTCTTGACCGCGAACGGTTGGGCGACCACGACCACTTCCAAGAAGGTCAACGGTGTGGACACCACCGTTCTTCAGGTGAACCCGACGGGTGGCGCGGACACCGCGACTTGCCGTTGGTCAGTTGGTTCGCAGGCCCACCCGTACGGTTGCGGTACTCAGACCTGGCCGATTGACAACGGAACATCGTTGTCCTTCGACTTCATCTACCCGTCAGGGAGCCCGACGACCGACGCTGAAGTGAACGCCTACGCGTCCTACCTCCAGCTCGTGGGTATCCACCTCAACGTGACTGCGCAGGACGCGACCACGGTCGGTAACACCTGCTTCTCGGGAGCGGCTGACTGGCAGATTTGCTGGTACGGCGGCTGGATCTACGCTCCGGACTACTACCCCTCGGGTGAAACCCTGTTCGGTACCGGTGCTGGCTCCAACAACTTCGGTTACAGCAACCCGATTATGGACGGTCTCATCGCCGCTACGACCCAGAGCGGATCGTCGGCTCTGAATGCGTCCATCTCCATGGCGGACCTCGGATTGACTTCGCAGCAGGCTGCTGCGGCCGGCAACCCGGGTAACGCTGCTACGTCATTCGTGGCATGGAGCGCTAAGGACCTCCCGGTCCTCTGGGTTCCGTGGGGCACGGGCTTCGGTGAGCGTTTGAACACCATTCGTGGTGCCCAGCCGCCGAACCCGCTCGGTGACTTCAACCCCGAGTACATCACCTTCATCAAGTAGTACCCACAGTCGCAGTAGCGAAGAACCCCCGCCCTCGGGCGGGGGTTCTTCGCGTTTCTAGGTTCTTTTGAGACGGCCGCTGGGGGCATTCAGCGATGATGATGCACCGATTGTGGAAGGGCCAGCCAGGGGTGGCGGCCAGGTTGTGCTTGGAGCGGGCGACGGGAATCGAACCCGCGTTCTCAGCTTGGGAAGCTGATGTTCTGCCGCTGAACTACGCCCGCGTGATGAGGAAGTCTATGCGAAGTACTACTGGGTGTCCCAAGTCGCCGGCTACCCGTAAAGAGAAGCCCTTTCACCGGCTAGGACTATCGTTGCGTGGGTATGGTTCTGTCTGACCGGTCAATTCGCGAAGCCATTCAAGCCGGTCGGATCACCATTGACCCTCTCGGGGATGACTGCATCCAGCCCTCGTCGGTGGATCTTCACATTGATCAGTATTTTCGTGTCTTCCGGAATCACTCGCACGCCGTCATTGACGTTCGCGAGCCCCAGGAGGACTTGACGGAACTCATCGACGTGGGTACGGATCGACCCATGATCTTGCACCCCGGTGAATTCATGCTCGGTTCAACCCATGAGCGTGTCGCTATTCCCGATGACATAGTCGCCCGGCTCGAGGGCAAGTCTTCACTCGGTCGTCTGGGCCTCGTGATTCATTCCACGGCCGGGTTCATCGATGCCGGCTGGGATGGCCACATCACTTTGGAATTGGCGAATATTGCCAATCTGCCCATCACTTTGTATCCCGGTATGAAAATCGGGCAAATTAGCTTCTTTGAAATGACGACGCCCGCCGATCGCCCCTATGGTGCCGCCGGGCTGGGTTCCAAATATCGGGGTCAGCGTGGCCCCACTCCTAGCCGGTACTTCGAGAACTTTAAGAAATAGGAAGGACGCACCATGTTGGCTCGCATCATCCTGGGGCTTGGAATTTCGCTCGTGTGTTTTGCGGTGGCGGGTCGCCGTTTTCACTGGTTGTCAAAACTGATTCGCAGTGGACAGCCGGCTCCCCGTCGCTGGTCGGGTCTTCGCCGGGCCGCCGAGGCCGAAATTGTAGAAGTGGCCGGCCAGCGCAAGCTGCTGCGTTGGAGATCGGAAGAGCACACGTCTGAACTCCAGTCACGTGGCCTTATCTCGTATGCCGTCTTCTGCTTGAAA
>CAXBRI010000149.1:0-3345 GCA_963978125.1 uncultured bacterium
GGGCCGCAACGTCGGTATCGGCCGTGACGACACGCTGTTCGCTCTGTCGGCGGGAACGGTCAAGTTCGGTTTCCGTGGTGGACGCAAGCTCGTGGACGTCCTGCCCGAATAGTTCTTCACACAGACAACAAAAAACCCGGGGCTCGAGCCCCGGGTTTTTTGCTTGTTGCGAGAGTTGTTAACCCTTGACGGCCTTCTTGAAGGTCGAACCGATCGAGACCTTGGGGGCCTTGGAGGCCTTCACCTGGATGGTCTCACCAGTCTGGGGGTTGCGGGCGGTGCGGGCCTTGCGGTCCACGCGCTCGAAGGACAGGAAGCCCGACAGGACAACCTTCTCGCCCTTGCACACGTTGGACACCACCACGTCCTCAAAGGCGCGGAGAACTTCGGTCACCGTGCTCTTGGAAGCGCCGCTCTCAGCGACAATTGCATCTACCAACTCGGCCTTGTTCACCGGTCGTCTCCTTTGTTTCACTAGAAGATTCTGGAGTGCTCCAGAACCCGTGAGTCAGTCTTACGCTGAAGAACGGGAAATTTGCGGATTTCCGACGAAATTCCCTTTATTTCGTGGGGTCGGGTTTCGAAAAGTCCTGATAAATAGCAAATTCCCCCGTTTGGTTCTCCTTCTCACAAAGCCCGAAATCTAGGCTGAAATTCTGTGAATGCCGTAAATCGGGCCAAATTGACCGCCTTGACCGAGCGCGAGCGCCAGACCTACCACGAGCGTCACCCTCGGTCCCGTGAACTCCACGCCCACTCGAACCACCTGTTCGCCCGGGTCCCCATGACTTGGATGAACAAGTGGGCGGGGGACTTCCCGCTGGGCTTCTCGACCGCCCACGGGGCCCAGATCACCGACCTCGATGGCCACGAATTGGTGGACTTCGCGCTCGGTGACACGGGAGCCATGGCTGGTCACTCACCGGCACCCTTGATGGCCGCGCTCGAACGCCGGGTGGGCCGTGACGGTGGAGTCACCACCATGTTGCCCACGGAGGATGCGGAGTGGGTCGCCGCCGAGTTGGCGCGCCGTTTCGGGCTCGAGCGCTGGTCTTTCACGCTGTCGGCGACCGACGCCAATCGCTGGCTGCTTCGGCTTGTGCGCCTCGTGACGGGACGTCCCAAGGTGTTGGTCTTCTCCTACTCGTACCACGGGTCGGTCGACGAGACCTTCGTGGTCAACGATCACGGGGTGGCCCGCTCACGACCCGGCAATGTGGCACCCGCCGTCGACCCTTCGACCACGACGCGGGTCGTTGAGTTCAACGACCTCGACGCTCTCGAGCGCGAATTGGCCCACGGTGACGTGGCCGCGGTGCTGACCGAACCGGCCATGACCAATATCGGCATCGTGCTGCCCGAACCGGGCTTCCTCGAGGGAGTTCGCGAACTCTGCACGCAGTTCGGCTCGCTGCTCATCATTGACGAGACCCACACCTTCTCGGCCGGGCCCGGTGGCATGACCCGACGCGACAATCTGCATCCCGACGCGATCACCATTGGCAAGTCGCTCGGTGGAGGCGTTCCCTGCGGCGCCTACGGCCTCAGCGCCGAATTGGCGGACCGGGTCTTGAGTGCGGTGTCCGAATCGGCCGACATCGTCGACGTCGGTGGGGTGGGCGGCACCCTCGCGGGAAATGCCCTCAGCTTGGCTGCGATGCGAGCCGTGCTGGGCGAAGTGCTCACCGATGATGTGTGGTCGCCCATGGAGGCGCTGGCGACGCGTTTCGCCAGCGATGTGGCGGCGACGATTGCGCATCACGACCTGCCTTGGTCGGTGAGCCAACTCGGTACCCGCTGTGAATACCGGTTCGCGAACCCCGCTCCGCGTAACGGGGGAGAGTCCGTGGCCTCGTCGGACCCGCTGCTCGAGGACTATTTGCACCTCTACGGCGTGAATCGCGGCGTGTTAATCACGCCGTTTCACAACATGGCCTTGATGTGTCCCGCGACAACGGCCGAGCAGGTGGACGCTCACCGGGTCGTGTTCGATGCGGCGGTGGAGGAACTCTTCTCATAGAGATCAAACCCCGCTCGTAGAATGGGGAAGTGTCCGCGTTCGTCGATACCGCGCAGTTGCACGCCAAGGCCGGCGACGGCGGGGCCGGTTGCGTCTCGTTTCGACGCGAAGCCCACGTGTCCAAGGGTGGCCCCGACGGCGGTGACGGCGGCCGTGGCGGTGACGTCTGGCTGGTAGCCGACCATAACCAGGCCTCGCTCCTGGGCTTTCGCGATCACCCCTTCCGACGCGCCACAGACGGCACCCACGGCACCTCGAAGCGTCAGCACGGGTCGCGCGGCAAGGATCTCGAAGTCCCCGTTCCGGTGGGCACTCTCGTCTTCGACGAACACGGCGAACTGCTGGCCGACCTCACCGAGAGTGGCATGCGTTGGCGCGCCGCCGAAGGTGGTGAGGGGGGCATGGGAAACAACCGTTTCCTGTCGAATCGCCGCCGTGCTCCGGCCTTCGCCGAACAGGGTGAAGTCGGCGAGGAGTTTTGGTTCACGCTGGAGTTGAAACTGCAGGCCGACGTGGCTCTGATCGGTTTCCCCAACGTGGGCAAGTCGACGTTGATCAGTCGCGTGTCGGCCGCCAAGCCGAAGATTGCGGACTACCCCTTCACCACGCTGGTGCCGAACCTCGGTGTGGTTCGGGTGGGTACCCGTACCGGTCGCAGCGAATCAGGTACGGAGTTCGTGATGGCCGACATCCCCGGACTCATCGAAGGAGCCGCCCAGGGACGCGGGTTGGGTCATGACTTTTTGCGCCACGTGGAGCGCGCGCGGGTCCTGTGCGTGTTGCTCGATCTCTCCGAGTCGGCCCCGCTGCCCCCGGAGAAACAACAGGAAATCCTGCTACGCGAACTCGGTGACTATCGCGCCGAACTTCTCGACCGACCCCGGGTGACCGTGGGCTCCAAGGGCGACGTGGCCGCTCACGAGATGCCCGGTGTTCCGGTGATTTCGGCGGTCACCGGAGAGGGCTTGCCGGCCCTGACCCAGCAGCTTGCCACGCTCGTTGATCAGGCCCGCCGGGACGAGGACGCCACTCGTGGTTCGGCCGTCGTGATTCACCGCCCCGTTGGCACCGAAATCACGGTGGAGCGGGTCGGCGACCACGCGTGGGAAGTCGAAGGACGAGCCGCCCGTCGAGCGGTTCGCTTTCAGGACCTCACCGACGACGAGGCGCTCGCCGAAGTCGTAACCCGCCTGAAGGCACTCGGCGTCGACCGTTTGCTCCACCGGGCCGGCGTCGTCGACGGCGATCTCGTCACGGTGGGGGAACTGACCTTCGAGTGGTGGCGCGACGAAACGAGCGCGGGCCTCGACCGCGGTGACCACCAT
>CAXBRI010000150.1:0-3344 GCA_963978125.1 uncultured bacterium
GCCGTGGTGCGGCCCGCCGGTTCGTTGCCAATCAGCACGGTGGTGTCGGTGGAAACTGTCTGAGCCACTCCAGATTCGCTGATCACCGGATTGCCGCTCGCATCGAGGACATTGGTGGTCGAGGAACTCGGAGCGGAATACGGGGCATCAGGCGGGGTCACCCCGTAGAGGGAAAAGTAATCGGTCACGGTGCGTAGACGCGCTTGAACTCCACCGGACGTGGCGCCCGAAAGATCGTTGACCGAGAAACCAGCCGACAGCGTCCACGGCACGCGGCCGCCGAAGAGCGACCCCATGTCGCGGGACACGGCCAACTCCATGCCAAACGTGTTGTTGGCATCCTTCGACCTAACCGAGGTATCGGTCACGTCAGCCGAATACGAGTGCATCGCCACATAGCCGAGAATTTCAGAAATCTGGCGGAATTGGCATGGCCGCCGGTTACCGAGTGGTAACTTCTCAACATACCGATAGTGATTTATCGGTTACGACCTTTGGGTCGGTGTACTGCAGTTGGTTTTCGAAGGAGAAATCTGTGAGCAATTCCCCCCGCCGCTCCGGTAGTTCGTCGAATGACATGCTGGCACTTTTCATGCGTGATCTCGACCGCTACCCGATGCCGAACTACGACGAACAGGTCGAACTCGCCAAGCGAGTGCAAAACGGTGACGCCGAAGCGAAAAAGCAAATGATCGCCGGCAACCTCCGTCTCGTTATCCACTGGGCGCGCCGTTATCAGGACCGCGGCGTCGAGATGGTCGACCTCGTGCAGGAAGGCACCTTCGGTTTGTTGCGCGCCGTCGAGAAGTTCGACTGGGAGCGCGGCTTCAAGTTTTCGACCTACGCCACCTGGTGGATCCGTCAGTCGTTGCAGCGCGCCGTGCAGCAGCACGGTCGCACCATCCGCATCCCGCTCGAAGTCGGTGAACTCCTCCAGCGCCTTGAGGCCACCACGGCCGAGATGACCTCGGCCTTCGGACGCAAGCCGACCGACGAGGAATTGACCGAAGCTACGGGCCTGTCGAAGGCCGAGCGCGAGAACCTCCAGGGCCTGGCCGCCGTCACGGCGAGCCTCGACCAGCCGGCTTCGGCCGACTCGCAGACGACGCTGGGAGACCTCGTCGCCCCGAGTCAGCACGACTGGGTCGCCGACGTCGAACAGGACATGATGAATGACCAGCTCCACTCGGCTCTCGACCAGCTCGACGAGTTGCAGCGCGAGGTCATCACCCGCCGCTTCGGCCTGAACGGCGCGACCCCGCTCTCGCTCCAGGCCACCGCCACGGCCCTCGACGTGGGCGTGCGTCGCGTGCGTCGTGCCGAAGAAGAGGCGTTGGAGATCTTGCGCAACTCGGCCACCGTGCAGGCCGTTCGCGAAAACGCCTAGTTACTCCGCGGGTTCTTCGAACCCGGGAACTAATCCAGCGAGGTCCTCAGGCAGGGCGCTGTGTGTGCGCACCGTCTCGCCCGTCAGCGGGTGGGTGAACGACAGGTGGCACGAATGAAGGAAGAACCGCTCCTCGGGAAGTCGCTTGTCACGACGGTGGCCGTAGCGGCCGTCGTTGACGATGGGGTGGCCGATGGCCGATAGGTGCACACGAATCTGGTGCGTACGGCCCGTGTCGAGTTGCAGTCGCAGCAACGTCGTGGCGTGGGGCTCGTCGTACCGCGCGAGCACCCGGTAGTGGGTGCGGGCCCAGCGCCCGTCGGGACGGACGGCCATCAGCACCGGTGAGCGCGTGGACCGCCCGATGGGGGCGTCCACCACACCGTTCTCTTCGGTGACGTGACCCTCGCTCAACCCCAGGTACACGCGCTCCATAGCGTGACCCGCCAACTGTTCACGTAGCTCATCGAACCCGAGGGGTGTCTTGGCGACCACGAGAAGCCCCGACGTGCCCTTGTCGAGCCGGTGCACGATGCCGGGCCGGAAGGGGTCGCCCCGTCCCTGTCGCGGCAGTTCGGCGATCTGGGGGTAGCGCGCCAGGAGGCCACTCACGAGCGTCCCCTCGTTCTGCCCTGCTCCGGGGTGCACCACCTGACCCGGGCGTTTATTCACGACACAGAAGTGTTCGTCGTCGAGCACCACGTCGACGACCACGGACGCGTCAGGAAGAACTTCTCCCGAGTCGGGCTCGGGTAGGGCGGCCACCAGCATCTGGCCCTCGACGAGCGATGTCGAGGACTTGGAGATGACCTGTCCGTCGACCGTGACCTGCCCCTCTGCGAGGAGGCGATGGGTCGCGGAGCGAGACAGCCCGGTCAGCATCGACAGAGCTCGGTCGATGCGCATCTCGTCGAGTCCGGCGGGGACGATGACTTCCAGAACCTCTGATTCGCCCTCGTCGCTCACGTCAACAGTCTCTCACCGCGCACGGTGCAGATCATCAAGACCACAAAGCCCAACGTCACGGCGGCGTCGGCGAGATTGAACACGGGGAAAGAGCCCACCGAGATGAAATCGGTAACCACGTGGGGCGACGCCATCACCCGATCAACCACGTTGGCTACTCCGCCGCCAAGTAACAGGCCGAAACCCGCGGTGGGTGCACCCACGCGAGCGCGCAGGGCCAACGCGAGAACCCCCAGTGCGACGGCGACCGTGATCAATGCAGCCCACGAGGCGCCGTGCGTGGAAACGGAGAACGACAACCCGCTGTTGTACGAGAGTCGGAGCCACAGCGGCCCCACGATGTGACGCGGGGCGTCAGCGAGCGATGCCCGGGCCCAGGCCTTGACGGCCGCGTCCACGGCCACGACACTCAGCGCCCACGTTAGGGCCGTGACGTTGATTCGACGACTCACACCGCCGCGCGGCAGTCGATGCAGGTGAACACCGGCACCTGGGCTTCGAGGCGGGGCCGTGAAATCGGCTCAAAGCACTCGTCACAACGGCCGTAACTGCCCTCGGCAACCCGGACCAGGGCCACGTCGATTTCGGCCAACTTCAGACGCTGTTCCGCGGCGAACTCCTTGACCCGGTCCCGGTCGAGGTTGGTGGCGGCACCCGAGCCGTCATCCTCGTCGTATTCGAGACCATCGCGGTCGACGAGCATCTCCTCGGCCTCACGGTCGAGGTTGTTGACCTGCACGAGCAACGTCTCGCGCTCGTCGTTGAGCAAACCACGCAGCATCTCGAGGAATGCCTTGTCGTCGCCGTAGGGCTTGGAGTGACGCTTGCGGTCGAGCTCCTCTTGACGGGCACGCTCTTCGGCTTCACGGCGTTCCTGACGGGCGCGCTCTTCGGCTTCTAGACGCTCGATCTCTTGCTGCTTGCGCAACTTCTCGCCTTCGATGGCCCGACGTCGGGCTTCGATCTCGCGCTGCTTGCGCTGTTCGGCGAG
>CAXBRI010000151.1:0-3305 GCA_963978125.1 uncultured bacterium
TGATACGGCGACCACCGAGATCTACACTCTTTCCCTACACGACGCTCTTCCGATCTGGCCGCCTCGATGGCGCTCTTGGCCGAGGCCGAGAAGGCGTGGGCCGAAACGGTCAGAGCCGACGAGAGTTCGCCGCGACCCAACACCTTGACGAGGTCGTTCTTGCGGACGAGGCCGCGCGCCACGAGCACGTCGAGGGTGATTTCGGCGACACCGAGGTTCGCGAGGGCGTCGATGTTGACCGGCGTGTACTCCACGCGGAAGGGGTTCGTGAAACCCTTCAGCTTGGGCACGCGCTGCATGAGTGGCAGCTGGCCACCTTCGAAGCCGGCCGGGATCTGGCGGCGGGCCTTTTGACCCTTGGTGCCGCGACCGGCCGTCTTGCCACCCTTACCGGCGATACCGCGACCGACAATCTTCTTGCGGTGCGTCGAGCCTTCGGGCGAGTTGAGGTCGTGCAGTTTCATTAGTCCACCATCTCCCAGTGAATGAGGTGCGGCACCCGGGCGATCATCCCGTGAATTTCAGGACGGTCCGGGAGCACGTTGGTCTGGCCGATGCCACGCAGGCCGAGCGCGCGCAGCGTGCCGCGGTGCTTGGGCTTCGTGGAAATCGACGAGCGGGTCTGGGTCACCTTGATCTGAGCCATGACTACTCACCCACCTTGAACAGGTCGCCCTCACGCTGACGCTCGCGGTAGGCGCGCAGGGTTCCCGACGGGATGACCTCGTCGAGGGCCTTGTCGCGGCCCTTGGCAATCTCCTCGGGACGGCGCAATTGCTTCAGCCCCTCGATGGTCGCGTGGGCCACGTTGATGGCGTTCGACGAACCGAGCGACTTGGCGATGATGTCCTTGACGCCGGCCATTTCCAGAATGGCGCGGGCGGCCCCACCGGCGATCACGCCGGTACCCGGAGCGGCGGGCTTCATCAGCACGCGACCGGCACCGGCCTCACCGAGGACGGGGTAGACGATGGTCGAACCGGCGAGGGGCACCTCGAAGAGGTTCTTGCGCGCCTCTTCGATGCCCTTTTGCACGGCGAGTCCGGCTTCCTTGGCCTTGCCGTATCCCAGGCCGACGCGTCCCTTGCCGTCACCGATCACCATCAGCGCGGTGAAGCGGAAACGACGACCACCCATGACGACCTTCGAGACGCGGTTCACCTTGATGGTGCGCTCTTCGAACTGTTCGAGTGATTGCTGCTGGTCCATTAGAACTCCAGTCCCCCGGCGCGCAGGGCGTCGGCAAAGGCGGCCACGCGGCCGTGGTAATCGAAACCACCACGGTCGAAGACGACCGCGGTGATGGAAGCGGCGCGGGCGCGCTCGGCGAGCAAGTTGGCGACGGCCGTGGCCCCCGCGATGTTGCCCCCGGTCACGCCCTTTAGGGCCGGCTCGACCGACGAGGCGGCGGCCAGGGTGCGCCCGGCCACGTCGTCGATGATCTGGGCCGAGATGTGCTTGTTGGTGCGGCTCACCGCGACGCGGGGGCGTGCGGCCGTGCCCGAAAGCTTCCGGCGGACGCGCGCGTGACGGCGCAGACGAAGTTCACGGGTGGTGCGGGCCATTACTTCGCCGCCTTTCCGGCCTTGCGCAGGACGCGCTCGTTCAGGTAGCGCACACCCTTGCCCTTGTAGGGCTCGGGCTTGCGGATCTTGCGGATGGACGCGGCCACCTGGCCGACGACCTCCTTGTCGGCACCCTTGATGATCACGCGGGTGGGGGCCGGCACCTCGAAGGTGATGCCCTCGGGCGCGGTGAACTTCACGGGGTGCGAGAAACCCAGGGCGAGGTCGAGGGCGTTGGGGCCCGCGGCCGCGGCGCGGTAACCGACGCCGATGATCTCGAGTTCCTTGGTCCAGCCGTCGGTCACACCGACGACCATGTTGGACACCAACGTGCGGGTGAGGCCGTGGAGCGAACGCTCGCGGGTCTCGTCCGAGGCGCGGGTCACCGTGAGGACATCGCCCTCCTGGTTCACGCCGATGCCCGACGGCAGGGTGCGCGTCATGGTGCCCTTGGGGCCCGCGACGGTCACCTGGTCGCCGGCGACGGACACGGTCACGCCACTGGGCACGGTGATGGGGTTCTTACCGATGCGCGACATCAGCGCACTTCCTTTCCGGACACGGGGCTACCACACATAACAGAGCACCTCGCCACCGAGCTTGGCCTTGCGGGCTTCGCGGTCGGTCATGAGTCCGCGGCTGGTGGAGACCACCGCCACGCCCACGCCACCGAGCACCTTGGGCATCGACTCGGCCTTGGTGTAGATACGCAGACCGGGCTTGGAGACGCGCTTGAGACCGATGATGGTCTTCTTGCGGTCCTCGGAGTACTTCAGGTCGATCGTCAGCGTCGAGCCGGGCTTGCCCGGGGTCTGGGCGACGGCGTAGCCGGCGATGTAGCCCTCGCGCTTCAACACCTCGGCGAGGCTCTCCTTGAGCTTCGAGCTGGGCATTGACACGGAGTCGAACATCGCGGTGTTCGCGTTACGCAGACGCGTGAGCATGTCGGCAATGGGGTCGGTCATTGTCATGTTCTCTCCTCCCTTACCAACTGGCCTTGGTCACGCCGGGCACCTCACCGGCGTGCACCATGACACGCAGGCAGATGCGGCACAGGCCGAACTTGCGGTAGACCGAGCGGGGACGGCCGCAGCGCTCGCACCGGGTGTAGGCCCGGGTCGAGAACTTCGGGGTCTTCTGCTGCTTGATACGAAGTGCCTTCTTCGCCATGATTAACGGTTCTCCTTGAAGGGGAAGCCGAAGGCCCGCAGGAACGCGCGGCCCTCGTCGTCGGTAGCCGCGGTGGTGACGATCGTGATGTCGAAACCACGCGGCGCGTCGATCTTGTCGTAGTCGATCTCCGGGAAGATCAGCTGGTCGTTGATGCCGAACGTGTAGTTCCCGCGGCCGTCGAACGACTTGGGCGAGAGACCACGGAAGTCACGGATACGCGGAATGGCCAGGCTGAGCAGACGGTCGAAGAACTCCCAGGCGCGGTCGCCACGCAGGGTGACCTTGACGCCGATGGGTTGCTCCTCACGCAGCTTGAAGCTGGCGATCGACTTCTTGGCCCGGGTCACGACCGGCTTCTGACCGGTGATGAGCTCGAGGTCCTTCTGGGCACCCTCGAGCAGGGAGGCCTGCTGGGTGGCCCGGCCGACGCCCATGTTGATCACGATCTTGTCGAGCCGGGGGACCTCCATGATGTTGGCCAGCCCCAGGGTCTCCTTGAGCTCGGCCCGGATGGTCTCGTCGTAGCGCTTCTTCAGGCGCGGACGCTCGGGTGCGGAGGTGGAGGCC
>CAXBRI010000152.1:0-3295 GCA_963978125.1 uncultured bacterium
ACGGGCACCGGTTGGACCAGCGAGCAAATACTGGCGCCGCGCAGCGAGTTCGAGAAGCTCTGCATCTTCGAATTCGTCTACTTCGCCCGCCCCGACGCGTATCTGTTGGGGCACCAGGTGCACACCACGCGACGCCGGATGGGCGAGCAACTGGCCGGCGAACATCCCGTGGTGGCCGACCTCGTGATGGGTGTACCCGATTCGGGTGTACCGGCGGCCGAAGGCTTCGCCAAGGCCTCGGGCATCCCCTTTGGATACGGCCTCGTCAAGAACCGCTACATCGGTCGCACCTTCATCGCCCCCGATCAGGACAAGCGGGCCGCCGGCGTGCGCCGCAAGTTCAACCCGTTGCGCGAGAACATCGAGGGGCAGCGTCTCGTCGTGGTGGACGACTCCATCGTGCGCGGCACGACCACGCGGGCCCTGGTGGCGATGCTGCGCGACGCCGGCGCGGCCGAAGTGCACCTGCGCATCTCGTCGCCGCCCTTCGCCTGGCCCTGCTTCTATGGCATCGACACGCCGACGCGTGACGACCTGCTCGCCGCGCACCACACCGTGGAGGAGATGAACACCTCCATCGGTTCAGACTCTCTGGGGTTCATCTCCCTGGCGTCGTTGCGCGGGGCCATCGGGCTCACCGAAGAGTGCTGCGACGCCTGTCTGACCGGCCAGTATCCGGCCCCCGTGCCCGTGTCACTCGGCGCGGCGGTGCGCTGGTGAGCCGGCTGCTCGATCAGCCCGACGGAGGACTCACCTACCAACAAGCCGGCGTCGACATTGACGCGGGTGACGAGTTCGTCTCTCGCATTGGCGCGGCGGTGGCCTCGACGCGTCGTCCCGAAGTGCTGGGTGGCCTCGGAGGATTTAGTGGGCTCTTCGCCCTCGACACCGCGCGGTACCAGAACCCGGTTCTGGTGGCCTCGGCTGACGGCGTGGGGACCAAGTTGGAAGTGGCGCGTCTCGCAAACCGGTACGACACCGTGGGTCGTGACCTCGTGGCGATGCTGGTCGACGACCTGGCCTGCGTGGGGGCCGAACCTCTCTTTTTGCTCGACTACCTCGCGGTGGGATTAATTCAGCCCGAACGTATGGCCGACCTCGTGGCCGGCATCGCGGAGGGGTGTCGCCTGGCGGGCTGCACGCTGCTCGGCGGTGAGACGGCCGAGCACGGTGGGGTCATGAAACCCGACGATCTGGATGTGGCTGGATTTGCGGTGGGCGTCGTGGAGCGTGGGAAGGAACTTGGATCACACTTGGTGCGAGAAGGTGACGCGCTGGTCGGCTTCGCGTCGCCGGGTCTGCGATCCAATGGATACACCCTGGCCCGGCGCGTGTTGCTCGATGGCACCGTCGACATTCATGGGCCAGCGTGGCCCGGTGCGAACCGCTCCCTAGCCGACGAACTCCTGGAGCCCTCGGTCATCTACGTCGGCGCCGTCCAAGCCGTACGCCAGTCGCTGGGAGAGGACCTGCACGCGGCCGCCCACATCACCGGCGGGGGCATCACCGGAAACGTGGTGCGGTTTCTCCCCAACGGGCTTGAGGCCCGTGTGGACATGGAGAGTTTCGAGACACCCGAGATCTTCTTTGAGATCCAGCGTCGCGGCAGCGTGAACGCGGCCGAAATGGTGAGAGTCTTTAACTGCGGGCTCGGCATGGTTCTGGCTCTGAGTCCGGCGCGGGTGGAAGACGCCATCAGCGCCGCCACCGTGGCTGGTGTGACGGCGATGCGGGTTGGAGACGTGGTGGCCGGTGAGAGAAGGGCGGTGGTGCGGTGACGACAGCGCGTGACAGGGTGCGTGAGCACCTTCTGGCCGAGTCGGTGCGGCGCGGAGACTTCATTTTGAAATCGGGACGTCGCTCGTCGTGGTTCATCGACTCCAAGCGGACGATTTGCAGTCCCGACACGATGCTGGACGTGGCCGAAATGGTTCTCGAGCGAGTGCCGCAGTCCGCGACGGCCATCGGCGGCCTCACAATGGGCGCTGACGGTGTGTCCTTCATCACCGCGGGCGTGGCCGCCACACGGGGTGTGCGTCTGCGCGCCTTCAGCGTCCGCAAAGAAGTCAAGGACCACGGCGCCGGTGGGCGCATCGCCGGTTTGCTCGAACCCGGTGACCACGTCGTCATCACCGAAGACACCGTGACCCGCGGCACGAGCCTTATGGAAGCGGCCCGTGTGGTCCGTGACGTCGGAGCGATTCCCGTTCTATTGCTGGCCGTTGTTGACCGTGGTGGCACGGCCTCCGCGATGGCCGCCGAAGAGGGGTGGCCTTTCGAGGCGCTCTTTAGCGCCCCGGATCTCGGCTTCGACTACGAAGGGGCCTAGGGGCTCGCCAGAACGTCGAGGACGCGACCCCGCCACGCTTCGATGTCGGGATAGTGCTCCGCGTCGGTGCGGCCAAATCGCAGAACGAGTGCGTCCAGGGCGGGCACGACGTAGATGCGCTGGCCCTCGTAGCCCGAGGCCCAATACGTTCCGTATCGGTCGTCGGTAATCCACCACTGCCAGCCGTAGTAGTGGCCGTTGTCCGGGTCGTGGCTGCGGGGGATTTGGGCCGTGTCGCACCACGATTGCGGAACGAGCCGTCGGCCTTCCCACTCACCACCTCGCAGGTACAGCAGGCCGAACTTGGCGAACTCGAGGGCCGGCGCGTGGACATAACTCGAGGCAATCCAGACGCCGGATTCGTCGAAGGTCGGCGTCGCGTGCGTCATACCGAGTGGGTCGAACAGGCGATCTTTGAGATAGGTCCGGTAGGGGTCACCGGCTCCGAGAACGTCGGCAACGACGCCGCTGATGATGTTGGTGGTACCGCTTGAGTAGTTGTAGACGGTGTCGGGCCGGTGGGCTAGAGGTCGGTCGGCGGCGTACCGGCTGACGTCGGCCTGGCCGATGCCGAAGAGCATGTCCACCACGTGACTGGGCTGGTCGACGCTGTAGACCTCGGAAAAATCGAGACCGTCACGCATCGCCAAGAGATCGGCGAGGCGAATGGTTCGGCGGGGGTCATTCTCCCCGGTCCACTCGGGCACGGGTGCGGGAGCATCCGGGTCGAGGCGACCCTGTTCGACGAGGGTGCCGACGATGAAGTGCAACATCGATTTGGCCATCGACCACGACAACAAGGACGTGTCGGCAGTAACGGGCTCGGGTTCGCGGTCGAAGTGCTCGATGACGTCGCCGTAGCGCTCGTAGAGAACGCGACCACCACGAATTACCACCACGCCGAAGGTGCGCGCCAGCTCGGGTCGGCTGAATGCCTCGTCTGCCACGGCGACGAGTTGCTCTTGG
>CAXBRI010000153.1:0-3288 GCA_963978125.1 uncultured bacterium
CTGAGCGACGCCGACCTCGACGCGGCCCTGGCCGATGTGCGCTCCGCCCTTCTCGAAGCCGACGTGGAACTGGGCGTCGTGCGGGCCTTTCTCGACGCCGTGCGCGCGCGCCTGTCGGGTACGGCCCTCATCCAGAGCCTCTCCCCGGGCCAGCAGGTCATCAAGGCCGTGCACGATCAGTTGGTCGAGATCCTCGGCGGCAGCGCTCTCAAGATCACCTACGCCTCCAAGCCCCCGACGATCATCCTCCTGGCCGGTCTCCAGGGCGCCGGTAAGACGACCACGGCGGCCAAATTGGCCAACTGGTTCAAGCAGCAGGGTCGCCAACCACTGCTCGTCGCCGCCGACCTGCAGCGACCGGCCGCCGTGGAGCAGTTGCGCGTGCTGGGCGAGCAGATCGGCGTCGACGTCTTTTCCGAGTCGTCGGATCCGGTCTCCGTTGCGCGTCGCGGCGTGGAACGCGCCGAACACCTCGGCCGTGACGTCGTCATCATCGACACCGCGGGTCGACTGGCCATCGACGAGGCCCTCATGCGCGAAGTGCGTCAGGTCTCCGAGGCCACCTCGCCCGACTACACCTTCCTCGTTCTCGACGCCGTCACCGGTCAAGACGCCGTCACGACCGCGCGCACGTTCCACGAGACGCTCGAACTGTCGGGTTTGATCGTCACCAAGCTCGACTACGACGCCCGTGGTGGTGCCGTACTCTCGGCGCGCGGCGTCGTGGGCCGACCCGTGGTCTTCGCGGCGACGGGCGAGAAGATCGCCGACTTCGATTTGTTCCACCCGGACCGCATGGCGAGTCGCATCCTCGGAATGGGCGACATCTTGTCGCTCATCGAGCAGGCCGAGCGCACCATGGACGCCGAGACGGCGGCCCAAGCGGCCGGCCGGATGGCGGCGGGTACCTTCACGTTGGACGACTTCTTGGGCCAACTCCGTCAGATCCGCTCGATGGGTTCGCTCGGCGGTCTGATGAAGTTGATGCCGGGCATGTCCAAGCAGATGCGCGCCGCGGCCGACGGCATTGACGACAAGCAACTCAACACCGTCGAGGCAATCATCCAATCGATGACGCCGGCCGAACGCCGCGACCCGGCCATCATCGACGGATCGCGCCGCAACCGCATCGCCCTGGGTTCGGGCACCACGGTTCCCGCGGTGAATCAACTCTTGAACCAGTTCACGCAGATGCGAAAGATGATGCGCCAGATGGCCGGGGGAGCGATGCCCAACCTGCCCGGAGGCCTCGGCCGACTGGCCGGAGCCGCACCGCGCGGTGGTGAAACCACTCTGCCGCCGGGATTCGAGGCGCTGGGGGCCGGTATGCGTGCCGGGGCGCAGGCCTCGGGTGGCGGGGCTAAAAACAAGAAGAAGAAGGGCGGGAGGGTGACCCCTCCCAAACAGCGCTAAACTTTCACACTCGGGTCGACGCCGTGTCCGGCCGACCAGAATTTCGTGAAAGGGAACATCCGTGGCTGTCAAAATCCGCTTGGTTCGCATGGGCAAGAAGAAGCAACCGACCTACCGCGTGGTCGCCACCGACAGTCGTCGGGCCCGTTCGGGCGCCTTCCTCGAGGTGCTCGGCACCTACCAGCCCCGTGGCCTGTCCGTCGCCAACCCCGAGACGGTCGTGAACCTCGACGCCGAGAAGACCATCGCCTGGTTGAAGAACGGTGCCCAGCCCACCGAGCGTGTGGCCAAGATTCTGAAGTCCGAGGGTGTCCTCGACGCCTTCGCCGCCCAGAAGGGCGCCCAGTGAGCGACGAGTACGTCGAGGGCGACATCAACGTCGCGCCCGAGACCGTCGACTCGGCCCCCACGGCCGTCGCCGCGCTCGAGTACATCGTGAAGTCGCTCGTCGACGAGCCCGAGGCCGTCCGTGTCGAGTCCGACGCGCAGGGCCACAAGGTCGTGCTGTCGCTGCACGTCGCCCCCGATGACATGGGTCGCGTGATTGGTCGCCGTGGTCGCACCGCTCAGGCGTTGCGCACGTTGGCCTCGGCCGCGGGCAGCCGCGACGGAGCGCAGACCTCGGTCGACATCGTCGACTAGTCGTGTCCGAGCGCTCGACGCTCGAGGTGGGCCGCATCATCAAGGCCCACGGCCTCAAGGGTGACGTCCTCGTCGACCTCTGGACCGATCGCACCGAACGCCTGGACGTCGGCTCCATTTTGGACACCGACCGTGGCCCGCTGACTGTCGAGTCAGCGGCGGCCCACCAAAACGTGTTCCGTGTTCGTTTCGACCGCATTCGCGACCGTGACGAGGCCGACCGGTGGCGTGGCGTCGTGCTGAGTGCCGAACGTCTTGACGACGCCGGCGACGTCATCTGGATCGACCAGCTCTACGGCGCGACCGTGTACGACCGCGCGGGCGAGGTCCGTGGGGTCGTCGTCGAGGTGGAGGCCAACCCCGCGAGTGACCTGCTCGTGCTCGACACTGGCGCCCTGGTGCCCCTCACCTTCGTGACCAACGTCGAAGCCGGCGTGCGGATCGACCTCGACGAACCCGACGGGCTCTTCGAATGAGTTTTCGCGTCGACGTCCTCACCTTGTTCCCCGAGGCCATCACCGACTACGCCCGCACCTCGGTGCTCGGGCGCGCGGCCGAACGAGACGTTTTCGCACTGCGCGTCCACGACCTCCGTGACGAAACCGACGACGTGCACCGCACGGTGGATGACACGCCCTTTGGCGGTGGGGCCGGCATGGTGCTGCGCGCTGAACCGATTGTGCGCACCGTGGAGGCCCACCCGGACCTGCCGAGGCCCCTGCTCGCTCTCACGCCATCGGGTCGGCCATTCAACCAGGCGCTGGCCCGTGAACTGGCCGCTGGCGAGGGCTTCTCGCTGTTGTGTGGCCGCTACGAGGGCTTCGATCAGCGCGCGTTGGACCTCGTTGTTGACGACGAGATCTCGCTGGGCGACTTCGTGCTGGCCGGGGGAGAACTGGCCGCCCTGTGCGTGCTCGAGGCCGTGGTGCGCTTGCGCCCGGGGGCGCTCGGAAACGACGCCTCCAGCGTGGAGGAGTCGTTCTCGGAGGGGTTGCTGGAGTACCCGCAGTACACGAAGCCGGCCGAATTCCGGGGACTCGAGGTGCCGGCCGTGCTGCGCTCGGGCGACCACGGGGCGGTGGCGCGCTGGCGTCGGGCCCAGGCCCTGTCCCGGACGCTGCAGCGCCGGCCAGACTTGATTGCCGCCCGCGGGGGACTCACCGACGAGGAGCGCCAATTGCTGGCCTCCCACGGGCTGGAGGGCCCCGAGCCCAACCGCTAAACTTGGATTCC
>CAXBRI010000154.1:0-3287 GCA_963978125.1 uncultured bacterium
TGCCCAGTCCCGACGTGGCGGTGGAGAAGCTCGCCGAGGCGGCCCACAATCCCCGCAACCACCGGTACTCGGCCAGTCGCGGTATTCCCAACCTGCGTCTCGCCATGGCGACGCGTTACAAGAAACTCTTCGACGTCGACCTCGACCCCGACACCGAGGTGGTCACCACCATCGGGGCCAAGGAGGGCCTGACCCACTTGATGTGGGTGTTGCTCGGACCGGGCGACACCGCCATTGTGCCGAGCCCGTCGTACCCGATTCACCTGGCCGGACCGGGATTTGCCGGTGCCCAGGTCATCACCGTGCCGATGCACGACCCGGGTCTGTCCACGAACGATCCCGGTGACGACTTCTTCGACGGGTTGGTCGCCGCGTGGGAGAAGGCGCCGGTTAAGCCCCGCGTGATTATCTGCTCGTTCCCGCACAACCCGACGAGCGCCTGCGTGGACCTCGCCTTCATGGAGCGACTGGTGAACTTCGCCCTCGAGCGCGAGGTGATCGTTTGCCACGACTTCGCCTACGCCGACCTCGGCTTCGACGGATACCGACCACCCTCGATTCTGCAGGTACCGCGGGCCAAGGAGTGTTGCGTCGAGCTCTACACCCTCACGAAGTCCTTCTCGATGGCCGGTTGGCGCGTTGGGTTCATGGTGGGAAACGCCGAGATCGTCGCGGCGTTGACCAAGTTGAAGTCATACCTCGACTACGGCACTTTCCAGCCGGTTCAGATCGCGGCCATCGTCGCCATGAACGAGGCGCCCGACTACCCCGATCAGTTGCTCGAGATTTACCAGTCGCGCCGCGACACTCTCATCGAGGGCCTGAACCGCGTTGGCTGGGAAGTGGCGCCGCCACGGGGTTCGATGTTCATCTGGGCCCCCATACCCGAGCCCTACCGCGAGATGGGCAGTTTGGACTTCGCGAGATTGTTGATCAACGACTGCAACGTCGCGACGTCACCGGGCGTGGGATTCGGCGACGGTGGCGATGATCACGTGCGTTTCGCGTTAATCGAAAATGAGCTGCGCACGCAGCAGGCCATCCGGAATCTGAAGAACGGATTGACGAAGCTGGCCTAGGGCCGTCCGGCGTGGGCGACACCCACGTCGACGGCCTCAATCGCACCCAGCGTTTGGCCGGTCAGTACGTGGCGGTCACTCGTCGGCGCGGTGTGGATGTAGAGCGTGGTGCCCTTGTCGCCGCCGAGCATGCAGGCGTAGGCCGGTTGGGTCGTCGTGACCGTGTCGAGCACCTCGCCACCTTCGGCCACCCGGGCGACCATGGGAGTGGCCGCGCAGGCCAACCAGATGGCACCTTCGGCATCCAGGCACAAACCGTCGGTGAACAGGCCCTCGAGTTGGGCCCACACGCGCCGGTTCGACAGAGTGCCGTCGGGGGCGATGTCGAAGGCGGTGAGTCGGGTGGCCATTGTTTCGCCCACAATCAGCGTTTTGCCGTCGGGGGTGATGGCCGAGCCGTTCGGGAAACTCATGTCGGGCACGACCTGCAGCACGTCACCCGCGTCATTGAAGACGACGAGGTTGGTGAGGGGCGTGCCGGCGAAGAGTGCCTCGATGCCCTTCTCGGCGAGCAGGCCGTCGAGGTCGAAACCGAAGTTGCCGACGTACGAGATACCGGCGTCACTGGTGACCATGTCATTGGCCCAGAAGCCGCAGTAGGGAGAGATGTCGAGGACTTCGCTCGTCTCGCCGTCGCGCACGCGCAAGATGCGGTGGTCGGTCATCGAGACGATGAGCAGGTCACCGTTCGGTAACCACCCGAGACCTGATGGCTGGGTGTCGACCGTGTGCTCGCGGCGCTCGTCACTTCCGTCGGCGGCGCACGAAAAGACCCCGTGGCGGTAGAAGTCGGAGTACCAGAAGCGGTCGCTGTGCCAGCGTGGCGCCTCGCCGAATCCCAGTCCGCGGCGGATGACTTCAGAGTTAAAGGGCATGGTCTCTCCTTTTTGGGGAACGCTAGTGGGCTACACCCGGGCGACCATGGCCAACCAGGCGTCGTATCCGAGGTCGGCGAAGACGGGGTCTTCCGGGGCGAATTCCGCGCTCTGACTCCAACGCTGCGCCAGATCCTCGGTGGAATGCCACAGGCCAATTTCAAGTCCGGCGAGGGTGGCCGCCCCACGAGCGGTCGCCTCCAGGGAGGCCGACCGGCGAACGGTCGTGCGCGACAGCGTGGCCTGGAGGCCCAGCAAGGTGTCCATGACGGCCGCTCCGCCGTCGGCGCGAAGTTCGGCAACGTCCAAGCCCGCGGCCACGAAAGCGTCGGTCATGGCGCGCACTTCGTAAGCGATGGATTCGATGACGGCGCGGGCAATCTGACCGCGTCCCACCGCTCTCGACAATCCGATCAGCGCTCCGCGGGCGTCACCACGCCAGAACGGGGAGCCGAGTCCGGTGAAGGCGGGCACGAAGAGAGCGCCACCGCTATCGGGCACGTTGAGGGCGAGGGGTTCGATCTCGTCACTGGCGGTGATGAGTTGCAACTCATCACGCAACCACTGGATGGCCGCGCCGGCCACGAAGGCTGATCCTTCGTAGGCGTACGAGGCGGGCCCGAAGGCTCCGAGGTCCCAGGCCGCGGTGGTGACGAGACCGTCGGCCAGCGGGGGAACGTCGGTGCCGTACTGGGCGAGCACGAATGCGCCGGTGCCGTACGTGGCCTTGACCATCCCCGGTTCGAAGCAGGCTTGCCCGAAGAGGGCGGCCTGCTGGTCGCCGAGCACGCCGGTGATCGGTACGCCCGCGAGTTCGGGCACGACGTCGGCGTGAATGTCGCCGAAGCGTATGGCCGACGGCAGTACCAACGGCAACATGGCCGAGTCGACGCCGAACAGCGCGCACATGTCGGGAGACCATTCCAGCGTGGTGAGATCCAGCAACAGCGTGCGTGAGGCGTTAGAGGCTTCCGTGGCGAAGACGCCGCTGTCCACGCCACCGGTGAGCCACCACAAGAGCCAGGAATCGACCGTGGCGAAGGCCGGTGCGATGGCTCCATCGAGGACGCCGGATTCGAGGAACCAGTGCATCTTGGTTGCCGAAAAATAGGAGTCGAGAACGAGGCCGGTGGTGGCTCGCACCTGTGGTTCGTGACCGGCGGCGCGAAGTTCGTCGCAGTAGGCGACACCACGTCGGTCCTGCCAGACGATGGCGCGGTGGGGAACATGTCCCGTCTCGCGGTCGAAGGCGACCGTTGTTTCGCGTTGGTTCGTGATGCCGACCGCCACCACGCGAAACAACGGTCGCCTTCGACCGCAGATCGGAAGAGCA
>CAXBRI010000155.1:0-3245 GCA_963978125.1 uncultured bacterium
ATGATACGGCGACCACCGAGATCTACACTCTTTCCCTACACGACGCTCTTCCGATCTCGTGGGATACGAACTCGACAAAGCCATCGTCGGCAACCTCCCCGTGTCGAGGGGGACTTGCAACGTGGTCAACCAGCACCTGACCGACATCGTCGAACGCAAGAACGTCTGCGCCACGCTCGCCGGATACGAAGCCGATGACGGCCTCGAGCCGCGCACCCTTCATCCCAAGACCGTCGTCTCCATGAATCTCTGGGGCTTCCATCCGAGCATCCTGCCGCTCATGCACCAGGCCGTGGAGGTGCACGACTTCGCCAAGGAGGCCGAAGTCCAGCTATCGGTCTTCGTAGGAAGCGTTCTGCACCGCACCCCGATGCGCTTCGACGTCCTGCCGACGATTTCGAGTTGCATCGGCGTGACGCACGCCGATGACCTCGCGATCGCCCAACGACTGGTCAACGAAGAGATCTCGGCCGGTCTGCGCCCCGAGCGCGCCTTCCTCCCCTAATCCTTGGAGGCCCTAATCTGGCCTGCGAAAGGGGTGGCATGCCTACTTCGGCTTGGGAACTCGATCTACCGCTGCTCAACACCAACGGCCTCGACCGCTTAGAGGCCCTCAAAGTGACCCGCGAACTCGCCCGGGACCACTGGCTGGTGCGTTCAGAGATGGGATTCACCGTCCTGCGTTATGAGGACGACTTGGCCGTCCTGCGTGACCCCAAGTTCTTCTCCTTCCTGAAGGCCATGAACACGTCCGAGTTCCGCTCGTCCGACTCGAACCGGGGTGAATCCATCCTCTCGATGGAAGGGCCAGACCACCTGCGTCTTCGCCGCCTGGTCGCCCCAGCCTTTTCTCCAGCTGCCGCCGCACCGCATCGACCCATGATGCGTGAGATATTCGAAGAGCTGCTGACCCCATTCCTCGCCTCCGGGGGCGGAGACTTCGTCTCCGCCGTGGCTGAGCCCTACCCGATTCCGATCATCTGCCGCGTACTCGGCGCTCCTCGCGAGGACTGGCAACTCTTCTCCGACTGGGCCACCGACATCTTCAAGATCTTCAACGGCAATCTCGCCGAGGACATGCCGGCCATCGAAAAGGCCGGTAAGGAGATTGGCGAGTACGTCGGGAATCTGATTGAACAGCGTCGTCACGATCTGGGCGACGACCTGCTCAGCGCCCTGATCGTCGCCGAAGAAGAGGGTGATCGTCTCGACCATCAGGAAATGGTTCGTCTCGCCGAAGCCGTACTGCTTGCGGGTACCGACACCACGCGGAACCAATTGGGCTGCACCATGGCCGTCTTCGCCGAATATCCCGACCAGTGGCGCCTGCTCCAGGAGCGGCCCGAACTCGCCCCCAAGGCTGTCGAAGAATCCATGCGCTACCTAGGGGCGGTGCGTGGCACCGGACGGGTGGCCAGTGAGGACATCACTTACCGCGACGTGGTCTTCACTAAGGGAACCATGGTGTCCACGAACTTTGCGGCTGGCAATCGTGACCAGTCGGTCTTCGCCGAGCCCGATGAGTTCAATATCGCCGCCGACCGCGAGGTGCAACAACTCACTTTTGGATCGGGCGTCCACCGCTGTCTCGGCGCCGCACTGGCTCGAGCCGAGCTCCAAGAGGCGCTCACCCTGATGGCCGAACGTATCGACTCGGTGACGCTCGCGGGTCCCGTCACGTGGAAACCGCCCACCTTCGGTATTTGGGGTCCGGCTTCTCTCCCACTGAGCGTGACGACTCGGTAGCGAACTCTCAGCGCCAGTCCCGGCTGGCCGGCGCACTCTCACCGAGAGCGAGTGCCTCTACGTACTCGGCCACGAGAGCCAGGCTCCCCTGGCCCCTCTCAAGGGTGCCACGCACTAGGAGAACGGGGCTCGAACTGGCCACGGTCCTCCAGTGGACCCAAGCCCCCTTGGAGAAGATCACGTTGACGTGACCGGTCTCATCTTCGAGGTTGAGAAAGACCGCACCCTTGGCCGTCTCGGGGTGTTGACGATGCGTGACGACTCCCGCCACCGTGACCCGGCGAGCCTCGGCTCCCGCGAGTGACGCCGCCCGCGTCACGCCCCTCGCGGTGAGATCCCCACGGATGAGCGCCATCGCGGTGGCTTCCGTGGTGAGACCCATCGCCCACAGATCGTCGGCCACGCGTTCGAGTTCGCTCGGTGGCGGTAGCGACGGTGCCGTCGTTCCCGTCACCACGCCCTCCAACCGGTCGGGGGTCGACTGGGCCGCCGCGCCGGCCGCCCACGTCAACGCGCGCCGCGACGAACCGAGACCATCGATCGCCCCGGCCGCCGCCAGTGCTTCGAGGTGCGCGGTGCGCAGCCCGGCCCGTCGAGCCAAGTCGGTCACGTCGCGCCACGGTCGGCCGGCGACGATGCGCTCGGCCACCTCCGTGGTGATGCCCCGCACGCTCACGAGCCCCAACCGCACGTGCACGTTCTCCGGGGTGCCCGACAGGGTCGCGAGCACGGCCGACGCGTTCACGTCGGGCCGGCGCACCACGACCCCGTGGCGCTGGGCGTCGGCGACCAGGCTCTGGGGTGACCAGAACCCGAGGGGCTGGGCGTTGAGCAGTGACACCAGAAAGGCCGCTGGGTAGTGCGTCTTGATCCACGCCGAGCAGTAGACGAGGTGGGCGAA
Organism: uncultured bacterium; assembly: GCA_963978125.1. Lineage (GTDB taxonomy): Bacteria > Actinomycetota > Acidimicrobiia > Acidimicrobiales > RAAP-2 > RAAP-2. The sequence continues at coordinate 2,648 of CAXBRI010000155.1, forward strand.
GGAAACCGAGTGAGACTCGGGGAAGCCGAAGTTGGCGAAAGCGGCCAACGCCTCAAAGAGTTGGTCGGCCGCCGCCCCCGTGATGCCGTTCGCGGCCATTCCGGCGTAGAAGCGCGACTGGAGGCGGGCCATGCGCAGTGCCGAGCGCTTAGCGGCCATAGCTTGGCGCAGTTCGTCGGCCTCGGCCGGCGAGAAGCCGGCCACCGCCACGGCCATCTCCATCAGCTGCTCCTGGAAGAGCGGCACGCCGAGGGTGCGTTCGAGAATCGGTTCAAGCCGCGGGTGGAGATACGTCACCGGCTCCTCACCGCGACGACGGCGCAGGTACGGGTTGACGGCGCGGCCCTGAATGGGTCCGGGTCGGATCAGGGCCACCTCGATCACGAGGTCGTAGAAGGACCGTGGACGCATTCGTGGCAGGGTCGCCATCTGGGCGCGCGACTCGACCTGGAAGACCCCGACCGTGTCGGCCTCGCAGAGCATGTCGTAGACGGTCGGGTCCTGGGGCAGAGCCCCGAGGTCGAGCGTGACGTCGTAGAAGGCCGACACCTCATCAACGGGCGATTGATGCCACGATGGGCCGCCTCATCGACCAGGT
>CAXBRI010000156.1:0-3209 GCA_963978125.1 uncultured bacterium
CCGCCGAGAGCGCGATCAGCAACCCGCTGCTGGAAGACCACTCGATGAAGGGCGCGAAGGGCGTCCTCATCAACATCACCGGCGGCCTCGACATGACGCTGCACGAGGTCGACGAGGCGGCCAACCGCATCCGCGAGGAAGTCGACCAGGACGCCAACATCATCTTCGGTGTCGTCATCGACGAGGGCATGGGCGACGCGGTTCGCGTGACCGTCATCGCCGCCGGCTTTGATGGAACGGCCGCGCCGGCTCCGACGCCGCGCACGTCGCCCCTGTCGGTGCCGCCGCCGGACATGACCGAATCGCCGGTGTCGTCGATCTTCTCGTCGACTTCGTCGACCGACCAGGACTTGTTCGGCGACGGAGACGACGACCTGCCCAGTTTCCTGCGCTGAGCGACCTCACCGCGCACGTCGCGGCCGCGTTGGCCGATCTTCGGGGGCGCATTGAGGCGACCGGTCGTAGTGGTGATTCGGTACGGATCGTTGCGGTGACGAAGACCTTCGGCCCCGCCGCCGTGCGGGCCGCGGCGGCCAACGGACTGACCCACGTCGGCGAGAACTACGTCGACGAGTTGTGCACGACCCGGAGTTCTTGTGGCGACGTGCCGGTCACCTGGCACTACCTCGGTGCCCTGCAGTCGAACAAGATCGCCCGCGTCCTCGAGTGCGCCGACCTCGTCGCGTCGGTGTCTCGGGCCAAGGAAATTGACCGGATCGTGCTCGGCCCGCAGCGGCCCCTCTACATCCAGGTTGACGTGACCGATGCCCCCACCCGGTCGGGGGCCAGGCCCTCGGACGTGCCGGGATTGGTGCAACGGGCCCGGGCGGCCGGACTCGACGTGCGCGGCCTGATGCTCGTCGCTCCGATCGACCCCTCGAGGGCGCGAGCGGCTTTTCGTCTCACCCGGTCGCTCGCCGATGGCCTGGGTCTGCCCGAGTGCTCCATGGGCATGAGTGACGACCTGGAGGCTGCGCTCGAGGAGGGCAGCACTGAAATTCGGGTGGGCCGTGCGCTTTTTGGACCACGGGCACCCAAGCCGGTAACGCCTAACATGGAGACCGGCGAGGCCCAAGGAGCACCATGAAAGATCGAATCCGCGGCCTGATGAGCTTTCTCGGGCTGGTCGAAGACGAATATTCCGAATATGACCGCACCGGCGACGTCCGGGACTTTGAGCCCGAGCCGGCTGTCGAAACGCCGCGAACCCCGCCGCGCCCCGCCCGGCGCCCCACCCCGGCCGCTCCCGAGAGACCCCGGCCCGTTCCCCGGCCAGCCGGAGAAACCGTGCGCCCGGTTCCAGGCTCCGAAGGGGTCCGACCCAAGGTGGCCGTGCCCTCGTCGCGGACCGTGTCACCCTTCTCGGCCGAACGCGACATCGCGGTGCTGACCCTGACCTCGTACGACGAAACGCTGAGGATTACGAGCATCCTGCGCGAGAATCGGGCCGTCGTGTTGCACTTGGCGGCGATGGATGACATGACCCGACGCCGCTGCGTGGACTTCGCGTCCGGGGTCGCTCACACGTTGAACGCCAAGATCGAGAAGCTCGGTCAGCGTGGCAACTTCGTGATTGTGCCACCCACCTTGCCCATCGGCCCGGGCGTCATTGACCGGCTGCGTCAGCAGTACTGACGTGGCCCTCTTGCACACGGTCATTCGGCTCTACATCCTGGTGCTACTCGTGGCGGCCATCGCGAGTTGGTTGCCGCCCCAGGGGCTGGCGGGAGACATCCAGCGCGTCCTGCGCTCGGTGACCGAGCCGGTGCTACGGCCTCTTCGAGCCATCTTGCCGATGCCCCGCTTCGGGGGAGTGGCCATTGACCTGTCCATCATCGTGGCGATCTTCGTCTTGAACCTCGTCAATCAACTATTACCGTGGTAACAACCCCGAATTAAGGTGAAATCATGAGCACCCGTGAACCAAGCCGTTCAGCCCTCGACATCATCGACTCCGTGGAGTTCCGCAAGGTGTACCGCGGATACGACGCGGATGAGGTGGACGGTTTTTTGGAGGACGTCGCCAAGGAAGCGGCCAAGCTCCGCGACGACTTCAATCGTTCCCGTCAGTCACTGCGGATGGCGACCGAACGCATTCGTGAGCTAGAGGCTAATGGACCGGCTGCTCCGGCTCCCGCGGCACCGGCACCCACGTCGCATGAGGATCACTCCGTCCAGGTCCGCGACATGTTGGCGGTGGCCCAGGATTTCGTGAACAATCTCAAGGCTGAGGCCAACGAAAAGGTCAGTTCACTGATCGCCGAGGCCCATGAGAAGGCGCGCAACATCGTTGCCGAAGCGCAGCGCCGTGCGGAAGACGAGGTGCAGCGTCTTAATGGCGTGAAGCAGCGTCTCAATGAGGACGTGGAGACCCTCACCCGTCGCCTCGAGGTGGAGCGTCAGCGCCTGGGCACCGCACTGAAAGAACTTGCGGGCTGGCTCGATCAGAATCTGGCCATGCGCTCCGAGCGCCCCGCTCCGAGCGCACCGACCCCCACTCCGCCCCCGGCGGCCCCTGCTCCGCAGGCACAGGCTCCGGCGGCCCCGCGACCGGTCACTCCACCTCCGGCTCCGGCACCGACTGAAGCCCCACGTTTGGACAGTTTCCGCGACGACAACGCCTGATTCGACGGAAATAGCGGGTAGTCTCGTCGGGCGCTGAGCGCGCACCTGAGGAGATTCCATGTCGCCCACGACTAAAAAGACCGCCAAGAAGACCCCGGCGAAAAAGGCACCCGCCAAGAAGACCCCGGCGAAAAAGGCACCCGCCAAGAAGACTCCGGCGGGAAAGAAGGCCGTGAAAAAGGCCGCGCCTGCCAAGAAGGCCACGGCGAAGAAACCCGTGAAGAAGGCCGCCCCGGCGAAAACGGCACCCGCCAAGAAGGTCTTGGCCAAGAAGCCGCTGACGCCCGCCCAGAAGGCTGCCGCGGCGAAGGCGCAATCCTTCGCAATTGCAACGGCGAGCGCTTCATGGAGCGTTATGCGCCCACATTGAAAGACTTGGCGCCGCGTGACTTTGTGTCGCGTTGCATGGACCAAGAGATCAAGGAAGGGCGTGGTTGCGGTCCCAACAAGGACTACATCCAATTGGACATGACGCACCTGGGCGCTGAAACTATCATGAAGCGCCTACCCAGCGTGCTGGAAATTGGCCATAACTTTGCCAACGTCGACATCACCAAAGAGCCCATCCCCGTGGTGCCCACCAT
>CAXBRI010000157.1:0-3184 GCA_963978125.1 uncultured bacterium
CATCCCGCTGCAGTGGATTGCCTTCTCGGATCACTTTGTGACGGGGCTTCTCACCGCCGGTCTCGCCTTAGTGGCGATTGGCGTCTTCTTCGAGGCCGTGGGTGACGAACAGCTCCGTCGTTTCATCGCGAACCCCGCCAATGCGGGCACGACCATGAATCGAGGGCTGTGGCGCTACACCCGTCACCCCAACTACTTCGGTGACGCGGTGACGTGGACCGGCCTCTTTTTGTGCGCCTGCGCCACACCGTGGGGTTGGGCAACCATCTTGTCGCCCGCGGTGATGTGGTACTTGCTCACCTCGCTGTCGGGCAAGCCAATGCTGGAAGCGAAGCTGGCAAAGACGCGAGCCGGGTACGAGGAATACGTGGCGACGACGAGTTCGTTCTTCCCGCGGCCACCGAAGCGCGCTTAGGGTTCGGTCAGCAGGGCCGCAAACGACGTACGGGCGGTCTGTCGCCACTCGGCGTCGGGGATGGGGCTCGTCGACACGTCGTCGAGCACCCGACCAATCAACGAAGCCAGCAGCAAGACGGCAATGGAGCGCGCCGTCAGGTCTCGACGAATCAGGCCCCCTTCTTGGCCCTGACTCACGATGGCGGTCAACTCGGCCGTAATTCGTGATTGGCTGGCTCCAATAAGTTCGCGCAAAGCCGGTCGGGTCAACGCGGCCGCGACGATGCGCCAGCGCATCGCTCGTTGATCACGGCGCTCGGGCGCGTCGTGAATGGTGTCAAAGTAGGCCAGCGCTCCCTGCACGAGTTGCGTGCGCGACGTCGCGGTGGAAACCAGGTGGCTCAGCGACTCGATGTCTTCTTCCATGAACTTGGTGAACATGAAGTCGTACGCCGCGTCAATGACACCCTCACGAGAACCGAAGTGGTGGTAGACGGATCCGTAGTTCACGCCGGTCGCTTCGCAAATGTCGGGAATGCGAATGAGCGACTCGTCCGTGGTGCTCAGCCGTAGAGCCACCTCATCCAAGACGGCCTGCATGACGGGAAGTGAACGAGGTTGCTTGGCCATTATCTATATATAATATCTGATAAAAAGGACATGTGGGATTTCCGAATCCCGTTTGAATTCGACAGTATCAGCGGAAGAGTTCAGCAAATGGCCCTCCCTAGACTGGCAACTCGGCCCAATTCCCCAGGAGATTCTTCGTGTCTAAGCCCACTCTGCAGGTCATCATCGGATCAACCCGCCCTGGTCGCGTGGGGCCGGCGGTAGCCCAGTGGGTGGCCGATCAAGCACGTCAGCAGGGCGAATTTGAGGTGGAGATCATCGACCTCAAGGAGGTGAATCTCCCCCTCTTCGATGAACCCAACCACCCGATGACCGGCATCTACACCTTCGAGCACTCGAAGGCCTGGTCGGCCACCGTGTCCCGAGCCGACGCATTTCTCTTCGTCATCCCCGAGTACAACCACAGCTTCAACGCCGCCGTGAAGAACGCCATTGACTACTTAAACGCCGAATGGCGCTACAAGCCGGCGGGCATCGTCAGCTACGGCGGAGCATCGTCAGGGATTCGCGCGGCCCAGGCCCTCAAGCCGGTGTTCGCCCAAATCAAGCTGTCCCACGCGGGCGACTTGCCCATTTCGCTCATCACGACTCCGGTGGTGGATGGCGTGTTCCAGGCCACTGATGCCCAGGTCTTGGGCATGATGGCTCTCATGGCTGAGATTCAGGCGATGCACAACGTGTTGCAAGCCCGGCGGGCGTAAGGGTCTAGACAGCCGGAGAGGTCGCGGCCTGTTCCCCCAGAAGAAAAGCCCCTACCAAGCCTGAAGCGTCCCCGAGTTCGGGAGCCCTCAGGACTGATTCAAAACCATGACGCCAACCCGGTCCATCGAGATATCCCGCCAGTCTCTCGGTCACAAGTTGGCGAACGAGGTCTAACAGACCGGGAACCTTCATGACTCCCCCGCCGAGGACCACGACATCTACGGCCGTCACCGTCAGCACATTGATGGCGGCGGAGGCGAGGTACCCGGCGATGGTCGCGAACGAGGGATGCGTCGCATCGAGACGTGGCTGGCTGGGGGTGCGCTCTGCAATGGCTGAGCCACTCGCGAGACCCTCGAGGCAGTCGCCATGGAGGGGGCACGACCCCGGGAAGGCGTCGTCTCTTTCTCGTGGCACGACCATGTGACCCATTTCGGGGTGTCCCACCCCGTGGACCAGTCGCCCACCGATGATCAATCCGCCACCGATACCGGTTCCCACGGTGAGATACGCCGCACTCGAAACACCTTTGGCCGCGCCCGCCACAAGCTCAGCCAGAACTGCCGCATTCACGTCGGTGTCAAATCCAATGGGTAGTGGGCCGATTTGTGAGGACAAAAATGAATTCCAGTCAAATCCTCGCCACGCGACTTTTGGCGTCACGGTGCTCACGACTCTCGCCTTCACGTCCAGTGGTCCGAAAGCGGCAATACCAACAGCGTGCAGACCACGACCGGCGTGGGCCGTTATCCACTCGAGCGCCTCACCAAGAGTTGTCTCGGGCGACGTCGTAGGAATCGATACGCGAGGACCAGCCGCAGCTTCGCGCCACGTTGACGCCACGGTAACCAAAGTTTTGGTACCGCCGGTTTCAATCGCGCCAATCACTGACCATCCCCTGTGAAAGCTGTGAGGCCCACGAGTCCGTGGGAGTACCTGTTCGTAGGGCCGGTGGGGATCGAACCCACAACCAAGGGATTATGAGTCCCCTGCTCTAACCATTGAGCTACGGCCCTGAGAAGTTTCAAAATTGAACCCGAGGATGCTAGACGAATCTAGTCAAATGCTACGAGCCCTTGACTCGACTTTCTGTGGGGAGCAAGTACGCGATTTGGAGCATTTTCAACTTCAATAAAAGGCGGACGTGCACCATCTGAATCAACGTCGCCCCTTTTCAGCGGATATTCATTCCATATCGAATACCTCGGTCGATTGTTTCGAGTGATTCCTCATTGCCTAAACCGGACTTCAACGCCGCGTCCAAAAGGCGGCTTCGCACGTCACCTTCAACTAGCGACCCTTTTGAAATGAGAATTCCCAGGTAGCACGAGTGCCGGTGCAATTCACTGTTCCGCCTGCCTTCTGGCGTACCAGCCAATTTTTCGCAACGTTCGTTCAGAATCTCTTCAGCAAATCTTCGACCCATGGCATGGCCGGGGGTGCGCGGGATCGCTCT
>CAXBRI010000158.1:0-3165 GCA_963978125.1 uncultured bacterium
AAGCAGGAGCAATGGCTACCAAGAAGGTTGCGAAGAAGGCCGCGGTGAAGAAGACCGCCAAGAAGGCCGCGGTGAAGAAGACCGCCAAGAAGGCCGCGGTGAAGAAGACCGCGAAGAAGGCTGCCGTCAAGAAGACCGCGAAGAAGGCTGCCGTCAAGAAGACCGCGAAGAAGGCTGCGGTGAAGAAGGTTGCCAAGAAGGCTGCCGTCAAGAAGACCGCGAAGAAGGCTGCGGTGAAGAAGGTTGCCAAGAAGGCCCCCGTTGTAGCGACCCCCGCGCCCGCACCTGCTCCGGCGCCGGCACCCGTCGCGTCACCCTTCGCTGCTCCTCAGGCTTAGTGAGTCGCGCTGTGTCTGCGTTCCGCGTTGAGTCCGACACCATGGGCACCATTGAGGTGCCTGCGGATCGCTACTGGGGTGCGCAGACACAGCGCAGTCTCCACCATTTCGCCATCAGCAACGAGACGATGCCCGCCTCGTTGATCCGTGCATTTGGAATTCTCAAACTCGCATCGGCTCGGGTAAACAACGCCCTCGGCAAACTCAGTGACGAAAAGGCTGCTCTTATTGAGCGAGCCGCTCGTGAGGTCATGGACGGCACGCTGGCCGATGAGTTCCCTCTCCGCATCTGGCAGACGGGTTCGGGTACGCAGACCAACATGAACGTCAATGAGGTCATCTCGAACCGTGCCATCGAAATGGCCGGGGGAGAGCGTGGCTCCAAGAACCCGATTCACCCCAATGACGATGTGAACATGTCGCAATCGTCCAATGACACGTTCCCGACGGCGATGCACATTGCCGCGGTGCTCGAGATCACGGACCGCCTGATTCCCGCCGTGAGTCGCCTGCGCAACGCCCTCCACGAAAAAGCCGTGGCGTACGAAGGCGTCACCAAGATTGGCCGCACCCACCTCATGGACGCGGTGCCGTTGACCCTGGGTCAGGAGTTTTCGGGTTACGTCAACCAATTGGACGCCGACATTGAACGGCTCAACCAAGTCCTGGGCGGCCTCTACGAACTCGCGGCCGGTGGCACGGCAGTTGGTACCGGTTTGAACACTCACCCCGAATTCGGGGCGCGTGTGGCGGCAGCCATCGCCGAGCTGACCGGCAAGTCGTTCGTCACGGCCCCGAACAAGTTCGCCGCCCTGGCCGCCCACGACGCCCTTGTGTACGCCCACGGCGCCATCAAGACGACGGCCACGTCGCTCGTGAAGATCGCGGACGACCTGCGCTGGTTAGGTTCGGGTCCGCGCTCGGGTCTGGGTGAACTGCAGCTTCCCGAGAACGAGCCGGGCAGTTCCATCATGCCCGGCAAGGTCAATCCGACCCAGTCGGAAGCCATGATCATGGTCGCCATTCAGGTGTTCGGCAACGACGCTGCCGTGGCCATGGCCGGTTCACGCGGCAACTTGGAGCTCAACGTTTGCAAGCCGGTCATCATCCACAACGTGTGCAACTCGATCGACCTGCTCACTGACGCGTGTGACCGGTTCCGGGAGTTTTGCGTCGAAGGCCTCCAGCCCGATTACGAGCAGATCCAGCACCACCTCAACAATTCTCTGATGCTGGTGACGGCCCTAAACCCCCTCATCGGATACGACAAGGCGGCGCAGGTGGCGAAGAAGGCCCACAAGGAGCGCACCACGTTGCGTGAGGCCGCACTGGCCCTCGGATTCCTGACCGCCGAACAGTTCGACGCGGCCGTGGTTCCCGAGGACATGACTCACCCGTGAGTTCGCTCAGTCGAGACGTCGTCGACAACTGGTTGGCCGGTCAGTCCACGTGGACGCTTTCTGACTCGAACCACTTGGTCAGGGTCGTTCGTACCGATTCATACCCCACGGCCGTAGCCGTGATTGCGACGCAGATTGATCTAGCCGAAGAGCTCGACCATCACCCGCTCATCACGTTGGGGCCGCGCGAAGTCCGCTTGGAACTGTGGACCCACTCGGTGGATACCCTCACGGAGAAGGACCTCGAGTACGCGGGCCGGTTCGACGCCCTGGTCGAGAAGTACTACGCGGCGAAGATCTCTTAGTTAACCGGAAGGTTCCACAGCGCCATCCAGCGCGTCAAATCCTTCTCAATGGGAAGTTCGGTTTCGAGGAACGATTTCGTTCGAATCTCAAGTTCGTTGTTGCGATTGTCAGGCCCCGTCGGCGCGAACGGGTAGAAGGTTCCACGCTTCATGAGGTACACGAGGCGCACCGCCCCTTCTCCCGGGGGCGACTTGGGCACGAACCCGAAAACGGCGCACAGCAAGCGGCCGCCGAGACCGTGGTCCACCATGGTGGAGTTAGCCCCGTGGATCTGGGTCACGAGTTCGCCGAGGTCAGCGTTCTTGACGATGAGCCACTTAAAGCCCAGATCATCGGTCGTCAGCGACAGTGGCGTGTCGGGCTGGTCGAGACCGAGCAGAGCCTTGATCTCATCTTCCGACTCGATCTGCGACTCGCCGGTTCCTGCTTTGAAGCAAAGTCCCGCTTCGCCCGAGGTCACCAGGTCCAGGTTTGCCTCAATGGTGATGGCCGCGGACGGCAGCGCAAAGATGTTGTCGAGATTCGGTGGCGCCGTCTTCGAGCGGCCGAAAATGACGTCGCGCAGACCCACTAGGCGTTCATTTCGCGCTCAAGCTTGTTCAGCTGGTCGAGGCGACGCTGAAGGCTTGGGTGCGTGGCGAACAACGAAGCGGCCGAGCCGCCCGAGAGGGCCGGGGCGAAGAAGAAGGCATTCATCGTCTCGGCCTTGCGGAGGTCGGTGCGCGGAATCTTGCCCATGTCACCGGTGATGTGCACCAGGGCCGACGCGAGAACGCTGGGCTTGCCGATGAGGATCGCCCCCGACCGGTCAGCCGATAGTTCGCGGTAACGCGAGAGCGCCATGGTGAGCAAGAAGGCCACGACGTAAATGACCATCGAAATTAACCACGTGGCCATTTCGAGGAGGACGATGTTGCCACCGTTCTGGTTGTCGCGGCTGTTACCGCCACCCAACATGGCTCCCCACATCGCCATGCGACTGACCATGCCCGCGAGCATGCCCACGCCCGAGGCGATGGTCATGACGGCAACGTCGCGGTGGGCGACGTGGCTGAGTTCGTGGGCCAAAACGGCTTCTAGTTCTTCCTCATTCAGTCGCGACATAATGCCCCGCGTCACGC
>CAXBRI010000159.1:0-3125 GCA_963978125.1 uncultured bacterium
CCGGTGTCGTGGCGATGGCCGAGTTGGGACTCGACCTGCGTCGCGTTCTCTTCGTACCCCGGCCCCGCGGCGTGTGGGCCGAGTCGGCGGCCGACCTGCTCGACGGTGTTGATCTGGTGATCGTGCGTCCACCGGGACGCGCCGCGTTGACGCCGGCCCGTCGACTCGCCGACCGGGTGCGTGAACGCGGGGCCGTTCTCATCGTGCTCAACGAGCCACGCGTACCGTGGCCTCTGCCGGCCGATCTCTCTTTGGACGTGGTCAGCTCCTCGTGGTCGGCCAGTTCGCGTCTCGACGAACGTCAACTCGACGTCGTGGTGCGCGGCCGTGGGGCGACCCGTCCGGCCACGGTGCGTCTCGCCCTGCCGCCTCGGTGATGGAACGTCTGCTCGCCATCGGGGCTCCCTCACTCGAGCGTGAGACGGCCGACGGATCGACGCTGCGCGTCACGCTCGCCCTCTTCGACGCTCTGCGCGTGTTGTGCCCCTTCACCGAAGCCGTGCGCCCCGGGCTGTTCGTCCTGCCGACCCGGGGGCCGAGTCGTTTCTTCGGCGGTGAAGACAACGTGCTCTCGGCCGTGGCCGACATCGTCACCGACGCGACGGGGGAGTCACCCCAACTCGGCGTGGCCGACGGACTCTTCTGTGCCGAACTGGCCGCTCGTGCGGGCGTCGTGGTCGCTCCGGGTGGAACCGATCAGTTCCGGGCGCGCCAGCCGGTGGAGGTACTCGGCTCACGCGATTTGGCCCAAACGGCGCACCGCCTTGGTCTGCACACGGTGGGCGACTTCGCGGCGCTGCCACCGGGTCGGGTGGCCGAACGTTTCGATCGTGCGGTGCGTCACCGGCACCTCGTGGCCCGTGGTGAGGTGGCGACCCTCGAGGGCCAGCGTGACCCCACGTGGGAGGCACGACTCACTCGGTTACGCGAGGGCCGTGAGAGCCCCGACGAGCAGTTGGGCTTCTTCGGTCAGCGCGGGGCCGGTGACCTGCGCGCGGAAGCCGCCGCCCGTCGGGTGCGTCATCGGCTCGGGGCCGCGGGAATCGTGGTCGCGAGTGTGGGTGAGGGCCGGGCTCCGGCCGACCGCGGCCGCCTCGTGCCCTGGGGTTCGCCGGCCCCGGCGTCACCACCGTCTGCCCCCTGGCCCAACCGTCTGAGCGGTCCGGCTCCGGTGACAACCCCGGCCCCACCCGTTGAGGTCGATGTCTACGACGCGCAGCGTGCGCCGGTGCATGTGGGCGTGCGCGGGTCGCTCAGTGGCGACCCGGCCAGTGTGCGGGTCGGGTCGCGAGTGGAGGATGTGACGTGGTGGGCCGGCCCGTGGCCCACGGTGGAGCGCTGGTGGTCCCAGCCGCGTCGGCGAGCCCACGTGCAGGTGATTGTCGCGTCGGGGGCGGCGTTGTTGCTCGCCGTGGAGTCGGGCCGGTGGTGGCTCACCGGGGTCTACGACTGATGGCTCGGTACGCCGAACTCCACGCCCACTCGGGTTTCAGTTTCCTTGACGGAGCGAGCGACCCCGAGGAGCTCGTCGCCGAAGCGGCACGACTCGAACTGTCGGGTCTCGCCCTCACCGATCACGCCGGTCTCTACGGCGTGGTGCGTTTCGCCGAAGCGGCCCGCGCCCTGGGGCTACCCACGGTGATCGGTGCCGAACTGACCCTGGGAGCGACCGACGACCGCACCGGGGTGCCCGATCCGTCGGGTGAGCACCTCGTGGTGCTCGCCGAAGGTCCCGACGGGTACGTCGCTCTGTCGCGTCTGCTCGGTGAGGCCCATCTCGCGCGTGGCGAGAAGGGCACACCCCGTCTCACCCGGGCCGAGGTGGTGGAGGCGGCCTCGTCGTGGCGGGTCCTCACCGGGTGCCGCAAGGGACCCCTCAACCAGGCGTTGCTGCGCGACGGGCCGGCCGCCGCACGCCGAGCCCTTGACGAGCTCGTGGCGGACTTTGGTCGCGATCGGGTCATCGTCGAGCTCTGGGATCACGGGGCCATCGATGACGTGGCGCGCAACGACGTGTTGGCCGATCTGGCGGTGCGCGCCGGGGTGGGGCTGGTGGCGACCAACAACGTTCACTACGCCACACCCCGGGACTTTCCGCGCGCCCAGGTGCTAGCCGCCACGCGGGCCCGACGAACCCTCGACGAGATGGACGGGTGGTTCGAGGCCTCACCGCTGGCCCACCTGCGTGGGGACGCCGAACAACGTCGCCGTTTCGCGCGCTGGCCCGGGGTGGTCGATGCGGCCGGGGAGTTGGCCGCCGCCCTGGCCTTCGACCTGCGTCTCGTGGCGCCACGCTTACCGCGCTTCGCCACGCCCGAGGGCCTCGACGAACAGGCCTATCTGGCCCGTTTGGTGGAAGAGGGGGCGACGCGGCGTTACGGCCCGCGCGACGCCGAACGGGTGCCGGGCGCGTGGCGCCAGATCGATCACGAGATGGCGGTCATTGGAGGCCTCGGCTTCGCCGGTTACTTCCTCACGGTCTGGGACATCACCGAGTTCTGTCGCCGTCACAACATCTACTGCCAGGGTCGCGGATCGGCGGCCAATTCGGCGGTGTGTTACTCGCTGGGCATCACCAACGCCGACGCGGTATCACTGAAGCTCTTCTTCGAACGCTTCCTCTCCCCGTCACGCGACGGGCCTCCGGACATCGACGTCGACATTGAGTCGGGTCGCCGTGAAGAGGTCCTGCAGTACGTCTTCGAGCGCTACGGCCGTCACCACGCGGCCCAGGTCGGAGCCGTCATCACCTACCGCTCGCGCAGCGCGGTGCGTGACGTCGCCCGAGCCTTCGGGTACCCCGAAGACGAGGCGGCCGGCCTGCGTGACCGGATCGACCGGGCCACCTGGACCGCGCCCGAGGACGTGCCACCGCTGGTGCCCACGTTGGCCTCCGAACTATTGGACCGGCCCCGTCACCTGGGCCTGCACTCGGCCGGCATGGTGATCTGTGACCGACCGATTCTCGAGGTCTGCCCCGTGGAGTGGGCCCGCACGCCCGGGCGCACGGTCCTGCAGTGGGACAAAGACGACTGCGCGGCGATTGGTCTGGTGAAGTTCGACCTGTTGGGCCTGGGCATGCTCGAGGCCCTGCACCGCGCCGTTGATGAGGTGTCGGCCTTCTA
>CAXBRI010000160.1:0-3116 GCA_963978125.1 uncultured bacterium
CCATGCCGCCGGCCACGACGATGTCGGCCTCGCCGGCATTGATCATCAGGTCGGCGAGGTAGATCGAGTTCAGGCCCGAGAGGCAGACCTTGTTGATGGTGGTCGCCGGCACGTTCATCGGGATCCCGCCCTTGAGCGCCGCCTGGCGGGCCGTGATCTGACCCTGTCCGGCCTGAATGACCTGACCCATCAACACCGCGTTGACAGTGGCAGGGTCGATACCCGCGTCGGCGAGCACGGCGGCGATGGCCACGCCACCGAGGTCCTGCGCGCTGAGCGACGCGAACTGGCCGGATAGTTTCCCGATGGCAGTGCGGCGAGCCGCGACAATCACGCTGCGTGACATGAGGTCTCCTTGGACGAGGGTGACGTCACCCTAGCCCCATTATTACTGGGGTTACCCACCGGTAGGCGGCTGGAGGTCGGGCGGTAATGTCGCCGCCATGAGTGAAATCGTTGAAGCCGTCCGCGCCGGAGCGTCGGCCGAGGTGTTGGCCGCGACGCCGATGCCCGCCACGACCCGGGCCGTCTTCGTGCGTCGCGAGGACGTGTCGATGTTCGACGGACTCGACAGCCGTGACAAGGATCCCCGTCGCAGCCTGCACGTCGGCGAGGTCGACCTGCCCGAGTTGGCTCCCGACGAGGTCTTCATCGTGGTGATGGCCTCGTCCATCAACTTCAACACCGTCTGGACCTCGATCTTCGAGCCGCTGCCCACCTTCGGGTTCCTGGACCGCCTCGCTAAGGAAGGCGTCTGGGGTGCGCGCCACGCCCGTGACGTGCACGTGGTGGGTTCGGACGCGTCAGGGGTCATCGTGCGGACCGGTTCGGCCGTGCGCAACTGGAAGGTCGGCGACACCGTCACGGTGCACTGCAACCACGTCGACGATCAGGACCCCTCGAGTCACGACGACTCGATGTTGGGCAGCAACCAGCGCATCTGGGGCTTCGAGACCAACTTCGGCGGCCTCGCCGACATCAGCGTCGTGAAGGCCAACCAGTTGATGCCCAAGCCGGCGCACCTCACCTGGGAAGAGGCCGCCGTCAACGCTCTGTGCAACTCGACGTCGTACCGGATGCTGGTGTCGCGCAACGGTGCCCCCGTTACCCAGGGCCAGAAGGTCCTCATTTGGGGTGCCTCGGGCGGTATCGGCTCCTACGCCGTGCAGCACGTTCTCAACTCGGGTGGTGTGCCCATCGGCGTCGTCTCCTCCGACGACAAGGCCGCGATGCTGCGCGAACTGGGATGCGAGCACGTCATCAACCGCGCCGAGAAGGGTTACCGCTTCTGGAAGGACGAGCACACCCAGGACGAGTCCGAGTGGCGCCGTCTGGGCAAGGACATCCGCGGCCTCGTCGGGGATGACCCCGACATCGTCTTCGAACACCCCGGACGCCAGACCATGGGCGCGAGCGTGTTCGTGACCAAGCGTGGTGGCACCGTCGTGACCTGTGCGGCCACCTCGGGCTACATGATCGAGTACGACAACCGTCACCTCTGGATGAAACTCAAAACCATCAAGGGCACCCACTTCTCGAACTACCGCGAGGCGTGGGACGCAAACCAGACCTTGATTGACGGCCGCGTCGTGCCGCCGCTCTCGGCCGTCTTCCCACTCGAGGGAACTGGTGAAGCCGCCTACGAAGTGCACCACAACCGTCACGAGGGCAAGATCGCCGTGCTGTGTGCCGCACCGACCGAGGGGCTCGGTATCACCGACCCGGCGATGCGCGCTCGCGTCGGCGAAGACCGGCTGACGATTTTCCGTCGCGGACACTAGGAGGAACCGTGCAACTCACCGAAATCGACCACGTCGCCATCGCCGTGAACGACATTGAGGCGGCCATCGCGTGGTACGCCGAGACCTTCGGCGCCACTGTCGAGCACCGCGAGGACGTCGAGAGTGACGGCGTGCGCGAGGCCTTGCTGCGCGTCGCCGACTCGTACATTCAGTTGCTCACGCCGACCCGCCCCGACTCGCCCGTCGCGAAGTATCTCGAGAAGCGCGGCGAAGGTTTGCATCACGTGGGATACCGCGTCGCCGACTGCGCGGCCGCATTGCAATCGGTGAAGGATTCGGGTGGCAAGGTCATCGACGAGGCACCCCGCCCGGGTTCGCGTGGCACCACGGTGGCTTTTGTTCACCCCAAGACGTCGTTCGGGACTTTGATTGAATTGGTGGAAGATCCGGCGCTCCACGGCTGAGCCTCCCACGGGGCCCGTTCGGTAGGGTGGCACCCATGGAACATTCGATGGCCGAACGTCTGGCCGAGCTCGAAGCCCGCAAGGCCGAGGCTCGTGAGGCCGGTGGCGCCAAGGCGATTGAGCGCCACCACGCCAAGGGCAAGATGACCGCGCGCGAGCGCATTGAGTACCTCCTCGACGAGGGCTCCTTCCAAGAACTCGACATGCTGGTGCGCCACGGGGCGTCGGGCATGGGTCTCGAAGACTCGCGTCCCTACACCGACGGTGTCATCACGGGTTTTGGCACCGTGGATGGCCGCAAGATCTGCGTCTTCTCCCAGGACTTCACCGTCTTTGGTGGGGCGCTCGGCGAGTCCCACGGCCAGAAGATCCAGAAGATCATGGACCTGGCCACGTCGATGGGCCTGCCGGTGGTGGGGCTCAACGACGGTGCCGGCGCGCGCATTCAAGAAGGCGTCGCCGCTCTCACCGCCTACGGCGGCATCTTCTTCCGCAATCAGAAGGCTTCGGGCGTGGTCCCCCAGATCTCGGTCATCCTCGGCCCGTGCGCCGGTGGCGCCGTCTACTCGCCGGCCCTGACCGACTTCATCTTCATGGTGCGCGAGACCAGCCACATGTTCATCACCGGCCCCGACGTCGTGAAGACCGTGACCGGCGAGGACGTGACCCTCGAAGAACTCGGTGGCGCGATGACCCACGCGACCAAGTCGGGTGTGGCGAACTTCGTGCTGCCCGACGAGCAAAGCTGCCTCGACGAGGTGCGCTACCTGCTGTCGTTCCTGCCGGCGAACAACATGGAAGAGCCGCCGCGGATGGCCACGACCGACCCCGTGGACCGGCTCTGCGAGGAACTGCGCGACCTGTTGCCGATGTCGCCGAACCAGCCCTACGACATGAAGAAGGTCGTGAC
>CAXBRI010000161.1:0-3013 GCA_963978125.1 uncultured bacterium
TTTTTTTTTTAATGATACGGCGACCACCGAGATCTACACTCTTTCCCTACACGACGCTCTTCCGATCTGGCAGGTCCGCCTGGCGCAGGACGTCGGCGAGGAGCAGCGCCGTCAACGGCGTGGTCTCGGCCGGCTTGAGAACGCAGGTGTTGCCGGCGGCGAGCGCCGGAGCCAACTTCCACGCGGCCATGAGCAGAGGGAAGTTCCACGGGATGATCTGGCCGGCGACGCCGAGCGGACGCGGGGCGGGGCCGAATCCGGCGTGGTCGAGTTTGTCGGCCCAGCCGGCGTAATAGAAGAAGTGGGCGGCGGCCAGGGGCACGTCCACGTCGCGGGTTTCGCGGATGGGCTTGCCGTTATCCATCGTTTCGAGCACGGCGAATTCGCGGGCGCGTTCTTGAATCAAACGCGCGATGCGGAACAGGTACTTGGCCCGTTCACGGCCCGGCATGACCGACCACACGGTGTCGTAGGCGGCGCGGGCCGCTCGTACGGCGGCGTCCACGTCATCGGCCGTCCCCTGGGCCACCGTGGCGAGAGTTCCTTCCGTGGCCGGGTTCAGTGTTGCGAACTGGGCGTGGTGGCCGGGGTCCGTGAATGACCCGTTGATGAAGAGTCCGTAGGCGTCCCGGAGTGTCACTACGGCCGTTGACTCGGGGGCCGGGTCGTAGGCGAGTTCACCGAGGGGTGAGAGTTTGTCGCTCATCAGTCACCACTGAATCGGTCGGGGCGCGCGTAGACGCCGTGGATCTGCTTGTGACGCTGAGCCAACAAATCATTGAGCAGGCCCGACGCACCAATGCGGAATAGGTCGGGCGAAAGCCACGTCCCCCCGACCGTCTCGTTGACGAGCACGAGATACTTCAGGGCGTCCTTGGTCGTGCGCACCCCGCCGGCGACCTTCACGCCGACCAACCGGCCGGTGGCTTCGGCGAAGTCACGCACCGCTTCGAGCATCACGAGGGCCACGGGGTGCGTCGCGGCCACGGGCACCTTGCCCGTGGAGGTCTTGATGAAATCGGCTCCGGCGAGCATGGCCAGCCAGCTCGCGAGGCGCACGTTGTCGTAAGTGACCAGTTCGCCGGTCTCGAGAATTACCTTGAGGTGTGCCGAACCACACACGCTCTTCACCGCGACGATTTCGTCGAAGACTTTGCCCCAATCCCCGGCGAGGAATGCGCCCCGGTCGATGACCATGTCGATTTCGTCGGCACCGGCTGACACCGCGTCGGAGGTATCGAGCAACTTCACCGCCCGCGACGCACGACCCGAGGGAAACGCCGTCGAGACGGCCGCGACCTTCACGGACGACCCGGCGAGAACCTCGCGGGCCCCGGCCACGAGGTCGGGGTAGACGCAGACGGCCGCCACGGCGGGCACCGACTCGTCAGCGGGATCAGGTCGGCGGGCCTTGGTGCACAGCGAGGCCACGCGGCCGGCCGTGTCGGCACCCTCGAGGGTCGTCAAGTCGACCATGGCGATGGCCAGGTCGATGGCGCGGCGCTTTGTGGACGCCTTGAGGGAGCGAGTGGCGAGTTTGGCGGCCCGGGCCTCGGCTCCGACGGCGTCCACGTGGGGCAACCCCTTCAGCAGTGCGCGCAATTGCGTTTCGGAGGAAATAGCGGGAATGGCTTCTCGGGCCGGAATCACGACTGCGCCGGTGGCGGCGGGCACGTTCAGCGTCGTGGTCACCCCGACAACGCTACCAATGCCCGGGAACTACAAGAAAGTGGGAGTTTCCCCGGCCGCACGACGCTCGGCCCACGTGGGGGCTTGGGCGTCCTTCGGACTGAGTAGTGGCTCACCATCAATGGTCCAACCCACCGCCAGTTCGGGGTCGTACGGGTGGATTTCCAACTCTGCGGTCGGGTTGTACGGCGACGACAACAAGTAGGCCAGACCGGCGCGGGCTCCGGGCACACAAAAACCGTGGGCCACGCCGGCCGGCAGGTAGACCGAGACGCCATCGCCGGCAGCCAAGTTGACCACGACGTGGCGACCGAACGTCGGTGAACCCTCGCGGATGTCGACGATCACGTCGTCGAGTTCACCTTCCACGCAGGTGACGACCTTGGCCTGCCCCTCGGCGGCGAGCGAGTAGTGCAAACCGCGAACCACGTTGTGGTCCGACATGGACAAGTTGGCTTGGCGGGCGCGAAAGTCGAGGCCGACCGATTCGAAATCGGGAAGTTTGAACCACTCGCGGAAGAAACCGCGGTCATCTCCCCAGACCGGGGACTCCAATCGATAGACACCCACGAGGTCCAGCTCGACGAGATTCACTGCGCCGCCTTTAGTGGGCGCCACCACGACTCGTTCTCCTGGTACCACGCGACTGTGGCGGCGAGGCCCTCGGCGAAATCAACCTGGGGCGAGTAGCCCAGTTCGCGGTGAATCTTGCCCCAGTCAACGCAGTAGCGACGGTCGTGGCCGAGGCGGTCGGCCACCGGCGTCACCCGGGACTCGTCAGCCCCGCACAGGGCGAGCAGGCGTGTCGTCAATTCGCGGTTGGTGAGTTCGGTGCCCCCGCCGATGTTGTAGACCTCACCGGCGCGACCGCGATCGAGCACGGCGAGAATGCCCCGACAGTGATCGTCAACGTGGAGCCAGTCGCGCACGTTCAAGCCGTCGCCGTACAGGGGCACGTTGAGGCCGTCCATCAGGTTCGTCACGAACAAGGGAATGACCTTCTCGGGGAACTGACGCGGACCGTAGTTGTTCGAGCACCTCGTCACCATGACCGGGAGCCCGAAGGTGCGGTGATACGCGAGGGCCGCGAGATCAGAACCGGCCTTCGACGACGAGTAGGGCGAGTTCGGCTCCAAGATGTGGCCCTCAGTCCACGCCCCCTCGGGGATCGAGCCGTAGACCTCGTCGGTGGAGATGTGGACGAATCGCTCCACGCCACCACGTCGAGCTGATTCCAACAGTTGCTGGGTGCCGAGCACGTTGGTCTCGAAGAAGGCCCGCGCGCCGGTGATGGAGCGGTCCACGTAACTCTCGGCCGCAAAGT
>CAXBRI010000162.1:0-3012 GCA_963978125.1 uncultured bacterium
GGGGCGGGATGAGCGAGCGTGAGCGCCGCCGCCTGCGCCGGGCGCGCGCCATCGAGCGCCGCTCCCAGGCCGGCTGATCTACAGCCGCGACCCGATCGTCGTCGAGGGGCTGAGCCCCAGTTGCGCCCAGCGCGACGGGTCTTCTCGTTGAAGTAGCGCGTCGGGAATTAGCCCCACCAACTCGCATCGGACAATTTCTTCCCCCGGTCCCAACGCATCCGCGAGGTGGTCGTACACGGCGGAGGGCGGCGTCGCGCGCCAGTCGATCAGGTTGCAACTGACCTGCACGGTGTCACCGGTAGCGAGGCCCAATGTCCGCACCGAGCTTGAACGCAGACGGGCGGCCAACTCCCGGGCCCGTACGAGGGGCGTCCCGGCGAGTTCGATGTTCCACGCAATTAGGACGTCACGGGCTCCCACCGCGCAGGCTCCCCACCGGGGGTGGGTGACGGGTGGCCCGAAGTCGGGCGCGAGCGTCGTGAAGGCCCCGCGACGGATCTCGGGCAGTGTGGGTCCGCCCGGGCCGTAGAGAAAGACCGGCACGTCGAAGGTTCGGGCAATCCAACGCGCGGTGTCATCGCGCAGCACAACGGCGGCGTCGAAGTCACCATCGAGCGGCACGAAGGGCACGACGTCGACCACACCGATGCGTGGGTGCACCCCGACGTGGCCCACGAGGCTGAGTCGTTCGAACGCCGCCGTGATGAACCGGTGAATGTCATGAACCAGAGAGTCGGCGTCGTCGACGAGCGTGAAGACACTGCGATGGTGGAACGTGTCGGCGTGGCGGTCGCGCAACGACGAGCCGGCCGCGGCGCTCAGTGCATCGAGGAGGGCGTGGTTCCGCCCTTCGGCGATGTTGATGACACACTCGAACACGCGTCGAGGTTAGGCACCTAGACGGCGGCGCGCAGTCTCAGCCGACGGCTCCGGGCGATGCGGCGACGTTCGCGTTCCGAGGCCCCGCCCCACACGCCGTGATCGATGTGGTTGGCGATTGCGTATTCGAGGCAGGTTTGGTGGACCGGGCAGGTGGCGCAGATGGCCTGGGCGACCACCACGCCCTGGCCGTCACTCGGGAAGAAGACGTCGGGCTCGTAGTTCCGACAGCTTCCCCGGTTCATCCACTGAGTGTTCTGCTCTGCCATGGTCACTCCTCACTGCTACTTCGCAACCTAACTAGGACTGTCCGCAAATACGTAAGGACTTTCTAAACATCTTCTGTGAGTTGAGACCATTTTCACGAGGGGTAGAATGGTTCACCGAGCCAAAAGGACCCGTTGTGACCAATTTCCCCGCCCCCGAGACCACCGTCGTGACCGACCCGGTCGGACACGTACAAATCGTCTACTTGGGCCCGGTCGCGCCGCACTGGGAGTGCCGCATGGTCTTCGGTGACGAGGAGCAGATCCAGGGCTTCGTCGACCGAGTCGACGCCCGCCTGCGCTTCCTGCCCCCGCACGACCCGCAGTTCCGTCGCAACCGTGAGCGCGTCAACCGTGACGCCGAGCGTGAGGCCCTGCTCGTCGAGTGGGTCCTCGGGTACGACGAAGAGGCCTAAGCCAGCGGCGAGTGGCGCACGCGCTCGCACCACGCGTCGGGGTTCGACAATTCCTCCGCGGAGGGAAGTCCGTCGGCGCGCATCAGTGCCCCGAGTTCTGCGTAGCGACCCGATTCGCGCAGCGTCACGACGAAACTCTGGGCCCGGTCGTGCACCGGACCCTGCAGGGTGATGCCAAAGAGGGCCGCGGCCGCGTCCTCGCCCCGCGCGTCGCTGCGCCGGAAGCGTCGGTAGGCCTCGCGCAGCGCCGGTTGCGGTCCGACGATCGCCTCGGTCACGTGTTGGGCCGCGTCATCGACGTAGGCGCTGAGAGCGGCCGTGGCGGCGTTCAACGCGACAACGGCCGGGCTGTCGGCGGGCGGCGTGAGTCCGTCGAGGAGCCGTTCGGGTTCACCCATCAGCGCCGAGGGGTCACCCATCTCGCGCAGGCGTCCCAACAGATCGTTTTGCGCCGCGGCTGACTCGGCCACGGTGTCGAGCAACAACGCCCGTAGGGCGTCGCCGAGCCCGGGCTGGCTGAGCACGAGCGAGGACATGGTCTCACGGGCCAGGGCGAAGATTGTCGTGGCGTCGACGTCGAGGGACCACTCGGCGGCAAACGTCGCAATATTGCCGACAACCACGAGACGTTTCGTGTGTTCGCGTGGCAGCGAGAGCGCCGCGAGGGACCAGGCGCGCTCGGAGAAGTGACCGGCCACCGACCCGGTTTGAAATCCGAGGAAGAGCGGTCCGAGGACGCCCATCATCTGGGAGACCACTGGGGGAATTTCCTCGCCTAGTGCTGCGGCCACGTCGGGCGTGCTCGCGGCGCGCGGACCGAGCAGGGGTCGCCACTGTTCGAGCGCGGCGAGAGTCAGCGCGGTGCGTGTGGCGGCCTCGAGCGGACCGGCCGTTCCCACACCCAAGAGTGCGGCCACGTGACGGTCAACGAGGGGCGCAAAGGTTTCGAGGCGCTGGCGTTCGGCGACCGGCGGGTTCGGGTCGCCGTCGTCGCCACGGGCCACCGTGACGGCGAGTTGCTGGGCCGTGTGGAACCACGAGTCGGGCCCCTGCTGGCCGAGAAGGCCGAGAAGGTCATTGAACATCCGACCCATGTCACCGAGGTCGCCCGCGTCGCTCACCTCTGCAACTTACGGCGAACAGGACAGCCGTGTACGGTCGGCCCGAATCTGGCCGGCCCGGTCGCTCACCCACGTGGCAAGTGAGCCTCGCGTGGTGAGATACAGCCTCGAGCGCAGCTGGGCCCACGACTCCACGACCCGGCCGTTGAAGCGGGTGATGACGTCTCCCACTCGCACCGCGTCGTTGCCCGAACGGGTGACGAGCACCCCGCCACCGGGGGCGTCACGACCCCCATCAAGCCATCGCACCCGGCACGAACCGTTGGTCGCCACGACGCGGGCGATTTGTGCGACCGTGCCCATCGGCCACCACCGCCCCTGGGCCAGTAT
>CAXBRI010000163.1:0-3003 GCA_963978125.1 uncultured bacterium
CCGCTACGGCCACCGCGCCCAGCTGAAGCCCGGCGAGGACCTCTTCGCGCTGTACGCCCGCAGCCGCTCCGAGGGCTTCGGCCCCGAGGTGCAGCGGCGCATCATGCTGGGCACGTACATGCTCTCGAGCGGCTACTACGACGCGTTCTACAAGCGCGCGCTGCAGGCCCGCCGGCGCATCAAGGAGGAGTTCGACCGCGCGTTCGCGCAATGCGACGTGCTGCTCGGGCCCACCGCCGCGACGCCGGCCTTCGGCTTCGGAGCCAACGCCGACCCGCTCGCGATGTACCTCTCGGACGTCTTCACCATTCCGACCAACCTGGCCGGGGACGCCGCCATCTCGGTGCCCTTCGGCGCCGGTGAGGCCGGTCTGCCCATCGGCGTGCAATTGCTCGGACCCGGTCGCTCGGAGGCCTCGTTGCTGGCCGCCGGTCGCGTGCTCGAAACGGCGAGGGGGGCGTAATGGCGTTGCCCGACGGCTGGGAGATGGTGATTGGACTCGAGGTCCACGCCGAGTTGAAGACCGCCACGAAGATGTTCTGCGCGTGCCCGAACGAATTCGGCCGCTCACCCAACACGAGCGTGTGCCCGGTGTGTCTGGGACTACCCGGTTCGCTGCCCGTCTTGAACGAAAAGGCCGTGGAACTGGCCATGGCCCTGGGTTTCGCCCTGCACTGCACGGTGGCGCCCTCGACCTTCCACCGCAAGAACTACTTCTACCCGGACATGCCCAAGGACTTCCAGATCTCCCAGTACGACCTGCCAATCAACTCGCACGGCTACTTGGACCTCTCGGATGGTTCGCGCGTCACCATTGAGCGGGCCCACCTCGAAGAAGACACGGGCAAGTCGACCCACCTCGGCGGATCGGGCCGTATCCACGGCGCCTCGCAATCGCTGGTTGACTACAACCGCTCGGGTGTGCCGCTGATCGAGATCGTCTCGGGCCCCGACATGCGCACCTCGGCCCAGGCCCGCGAATACGCGGCCGAACTGCGCGGGATTCTGATCGCCACCGGCGCCAGTGACGGCCGCATGGAAGAAGGCTCGATGCGCATCGACGCCAACGTGTCGGTGCACAAAATCGGCACATCTTTCGGCACGCGCTGTGAAATCAAGAACCTGAACTCGCTGCGCAGCCTGCAGCGCGCCATCGAGTTCGAAGCCCAGCGTCAGTACGAACTCATTGAAGATGGCGGCGTCGTGCGCCAGGAGACGCGCCACTGGGACGACACGGTGGGCGAGACATCCACGATGCGTACCAAGGAAGAGGCGGAGGATTACCGCTACTTTCGCGAACCCGACCTCGTGGACCTAGCGCCCGACCAGGCCTGGCAAGACCGTGTCCGCGCCGGACTGGGACCGATGCCCGCCGAGCGTCGGGCCCAACTTGTGGCATTGCTCGGTGAGGTGACCGCCGCGCAGACCGACGTGGTCGCCGCCGTGGTGGACCTCGAACTCGACGATCTTGTGCACGGAGCCGTGGCCGCCGGCGCGCCGGCCGCTCTGGCATTGGCACGGGTGGCCAACGAACTCGGTGGCGACACCGGACGCGGGAAACTGACGGTCGCGGCGCTGGCCAGTGTTCTTCTGATGGAAGATCGTGGCGAGTTGTCGTCAACGCAAGCGAAGACCGTGCTGGCCGACCTCGTGGAAAAAGGTGGCGACCCCGCCGAGCACGCCAAGGCTCGGGGTTTTGAACAACTCTCGGGTGACACGCTCGGCGACACGGTCGACGCGCTGATCGCCGCGAACCCCGATGAGTGGGGCCGCTACCGCGACGGTGACGACAAGCTGGCCCAGTTCTTCATCGGCCAAGTGATGAAGGCGACCCAGGGCAAGGCGAACGGCAAGGCCGTCATCGCCGAACTGCAGAAGCGTCGTTAGCGCTTCGTCCCTTCCGGGGCGCGTTACCTAGACTTCACCTATGGCGAATCACCCCCAACCCCGCTCCACTGACGTCACCCTGGGCAGGGCCAAGGCCCCGGCGCGGGCCATGTTGCGGGCCATGGGCCTCACGGACGAGGACTTCTCCAAGCCCCAGATAGGTGTGGCCTCGAGTTGGAACGAAGTCACCCCCTGCAACCTGCCCCTCGACCGACTCGCCAAGCGGGCCAAGGTTGCTGTCCGAGACGCCGGGGGCGTGCCCTTCGAGTTCGTGACGATCGCGGTCTCCGACGGCATCTCGATGGGTCACGAGGGCATGCGCGCCTCATTGGTCTCACGCGAGGTCATTGCCGACTCGGTCGAGACAGTCATGCACGCCGAGCGATTTGACGCCATGGTGACCTTCGCGGGCTGCGACAAATCGTTGCCGGGGATGATGATGGCCGCCGCCCGCCTGGATGTGCCTTCGGTCTTCATGTACGGCGGGTCGATCATGCCCGGTCAGCACGACGGCCGGGCGATTGACATCACCTCGGTCTTCGAGGCCGTCGGGGCCAACGCGGTGGGGGCCATCAGCGATGACGAGCTCTACGCCATCGAGTGCGCGGCCTGCCCGGGCGAAGGTTCGTGCGCGGGGATGTTCACCGCCAACACGATGGCCTCGATAGGCGAAGCCATTGGATTGTCACTGCTGGGGAGCGCTTCGGCGCCGGCCATTGACGGACGTCGCGACGAGTTCGCGTACCGGTCGGGGCAAGCCGTGTTGAACCTGTTGGACAAGGGCATCACGGCGCGCAAGATTCTCACCAAGAAGGCCTTCGAGAACGCCATCAGCGTCGTGATGGCTCTGGGTGGTTCCACCAATGCGGTGTTGCACCTGCTGGCCATCGCCCACGAGGCGCGCGTGGAGTTAACCCTGGATGACTTCAACACCATCGCCAAGCGCGTGCCCCACATCGCCGACACCAAGCCCCACGGCAAGTACCACATGAGCGACCTGGATCGCATCGGGGGAGTACCCGTCGTACTGGCCCACCTGCTCGAGCGCGGACTGCTGCACGGTGACGTGCTCACAGCGAGTGGCCAGACGATGGAGGAGAACCTCCGCGCCTACTC
>CAXBRI010000164.1:0-3002 GCA_963978125.1 uncultured bacterium
GCCACGAGCTCGCCCCCGAATTGGTGGCCATGGACGAGTGGGGCTATCCGATCGTGAAGACTGAGCCAACCCCCTTGGGGAATGCCGGGGCTCTGCGTTCGGCCAATTACGCGGTTCGGGGATGCCCCCGTCAGGCTCTGCGGATTGAACGAGTCGCTCAGGACTGAGCAAGGAGATCTAGGGGGCCGCGACCCAGGTTTCCACTGCCATACGAATTGCTTCGGACACGCTGAGGCCCTCGCGCTTCGCACGCCGCGTCAGACTTCGTTTGAGTTCTGGACTCAACCGGACAGACTCCACCGTCGAAGGCGCTGAACCAATGGTGGGGCGCCCCACGCGACGGCGCAGGATGTTGGATACGTCATATCCGTGCTCCGCCTCGGCAACGAGGTCCGACATTTTCTTTTTGCTCATCGCTGGCTCCTCCGGGGAAGTAGACGCGCGTACTGGGGGCGCATGGGCATGGCGTGGATGACGACAGGGCGAACGGTTCCTTCAAGAACGACGAGTTCGAGGAGGTCTCCCGCACGTGCCGGCCCGAGCACCAAATAGCGCAAGGGGTCGTCCCCGATTTCGTCAATGCTGAGGGCGTGAGCCAAGGCGTGCATGATGTCCCTGCGCCGAACGCCGTGTTTGGCACTCGACGGCGCCAGCGCAACCCTAATATTGTATGACGAAATAGCGAGCCACCCAAGTCATGCTCACAACGGTCGGATTGGCGCACCCCTTTTTGGGAGGGTTCGCGCCAGCGACTAGTGTTGTTCCGCCATGGGTTCTCTGATTAAGAAGCGCCGTAAGCGCATGCGGAAGAAGAAGCACAAGAAGATGCTGAAGCGCACGCGCTTCCAGCGTCGCGCTGCCGGTAAATAACTAGGGGATCGTCCTCGCGCGCACGACGCGCAGGGCCCCCACCGGGCTTTCCACGACATCGTCACCTTCCGGGTGACCCTCGACGAAGCACGTCGACCCCGAACCGGCCAGGATGACGTCGCCGTAGCGTTCGCGCAACCACAGCAACGTCGGCGTGAGCCGGGGCTCCACGCGCACCGCCGCCGCTTCCAAGTGGTTTCTTCCGACCAGGGGCACGCCCCGTTCGACTAGTTCGTCGTAGGCGCGGTAACAGGCCGCCGTATTGACACCAAAGTTGGGCAGGAACAACGTGACGAGGCGATCGTCGAACGCCAGGGGTGTCACCGACTCACCCACTCCCTCCACGAGCGCACGACCACCGCGTTGACAAAACGGCACGTCGCTGCCCAGGGTCAGGGCCGCGTCGTCGTCGACTCCCCCGGCCCAGCGCAGGACCGCCCCGGCGTCGGCCGAACCGCCACCCAGCCCCGCACCTACGGGAATGGATTTCTCCACCGTGACCGCCGCCCGACGGCCCACCAGATCCAGAGCGCGACGAACCAGGTTGTCGGGGCCGGTGCTGACCCCGACGTCGGGTGTCATAGTGAGACTGTCGCCCTCGTCGAAACTGAGCCAGTCGCCCAGGTCGAGCGTGACCATCTCGCTACGCAGTGTGTGTAAACCATCGGGCCGACGGCCCGTCACCTCGAGAAACCACGTGAGCTTGGCCGGGGCGAATTCCCTCACCGTGACTCCGCCAAGCGAGCGAACTCTTCGAGAGTCAATTCTTCGGGGCGGCGCGTCTCGTCAACGCCGGCGCGCTCAAAGATACCGTCCGTGGCCCAGTCGGCCAGCGATCGTCGGAGCATCTTTCGCCGCTGGGCGAAGGCCAACCTCACGGGCGCGAAGAGTTCCTCCTCGCTGACTCGAGCGGGGTCAATTAACGGGGCCGACAGGCGCGTGATCGACACCAGAGCCGAGTCGACCTTGGGCTTGGGTGTGAAAACGGTCGGGGGCACCGTGCCGACGACTTGAGCTTCGGCGAAGTAGGCGATGCGCAGCGAGACGGCCCCGAAAGCCTCGTCGCCGGGTTTCGCCGCGAAGCGTTCACCGACCTCGCGTTGAACCATCACCAACATCCGGGTGAGGAGGGGCTGGGTTTCGAGTAGGTGCACGACGAGAGGTGTGGCCACGTTGTAGGGGAGGTTCGCGACCACCGTGGCCGGTTCTCCACCGAGAATCGAGGCGAAGTCAAACGCGAGGGCGTCACCGTGGTGCACTTTCACACCGTGGGGCTCCACCACTTCGCGCAGCGGAGCCAGCAGGTGTCGGTCAATTTCGACCGCGTCGAGCCGGGCGCCGGTTTCCACGAGAGCCAAGGTCAAAGACCCGAGGCCCGGGCCGATCTCCACCACGTGGTCCCCCGCGCCGACGTCGGCCAGACGGGCGATACGTCGCACCGTATTGGGGTCAACGACGAAGTTCTGGCCGAGCGCCCGCGACGGCGTCAACCCGTGACGAGTGAGCAGTTCGACGACGGCGGGCTTGGAGTGGGTCATCGCCACCAAATCTTGACACGCACGATGCCGCGAGCAAGCGGTGCGAGACGGGAGAAGTCCGACATCGAGAGGTCAACGATGTGGTTGCTCTTCGAGGCCTGGATGTCACTGACCACGCAGGTGATGACCTTGTGGGTCGAGAGGTCCATGATCCACAAACGGTGGCCGTAAGGAATGAACCACGTGGCGCAACGACCCGGAATGTAGGAGTACCAGGTCGCCAGACCGTAGGCGTACTTGTGAGGGCGCCGACGCACCGTGGTGGTGGTCACCGGATGGGTGGTCGTGGTCGTCGACTCCGTCGGTGACGTCGTCGTAGTCGTCTCGCCCGGCGTCGTGGTGGTGGTCGTGGACGTGGTGGTCGATGTCGTGGTGGTGGGATGGTGAACAGTCGTCGTCGTGGCTGGCGGGCGCGGGCGGACGATGGTGACCGTGAGCCACACCGTTGATTGGTACCCCACCTGGGTTCCGGCGGCCGGTCGCTGGCTCACCACCCGGTTCCAATGGCCATCTAGACCGCCTGGCCCCTGGGTCACGAAAAACAGGTGGGCTTGGCGCATCGCGGCGTACACCTGGGGGCGGTTCAGGCCGATG
>CAXBRI010000165.1:0-2970 GCA_963978125.1 uncultured bacterium
ATGGCCAACCAGGTTGTCGCCCCGTCAACCGAGGGTGCACCGAGCTGGATTACCGCTTTGGTGAACGCCGGCATCGGTGTGTACAACAACCACCCGCTGGCCCTCGCGGTGGCCATCGCGTGGTGGCAGGTGGGAATCGGCATTGTCCTCCTCGTCTCGAGCGCCCGGACGGGACGCGTCGTGGCCGCACTCTCGGCCCTGTACGCCGCATTCATCTGGGTCGTGGGGAACGCCCTGGGCGGCCTGTTCTCCCCGACCGGTTCGATCTTCTTCGGTTGGCCCGGCGCGACGGCTCTCTATGCCTTCGCCGGGGTGTGGCTCGCGTTGACACCAAGCACCTTCGAGAGGCTCTTTGAACGCGTGACGCGCAGGAGCCTGGCGGTTGTGCTGGCTGCGGGGGCGCTGCTCCTCGCAGTCCCCTCACGTGGTTTCTGGCACGGTGGAGACGCCAACGCCCTGACGGCCATGGCGAAGGACATGGCGTCGGTGCCCCAACCGCATTGGCTAGCCGCCGTCGTTCGAGCGACGGGGGTGGTAGCGGGAACGATGGGAGCCGGCTTCACGGTGATGGTCATGATGTGGCTGGGGGCAACCGCGGTCGCGTTGTGGCGCGGTTCAAGCGCGATAGCCCCCTGGAGTGTCGTCATTTTCGGCCTGTTGTTCTGGGTAACGGTCCAGGATCTGGGAATTTTCGGGGGACTCTCCACCGACGTCAATACATTGCTGCCGTTGGCTGTTCTCGGTGCGACGTTGCTGCCGCGCTTTTCCCGCCCTCTGCCCCCGCCACGCCTACCCCGCGAAATGCGCACGCTGTCGGCGGGTGTGGGCGCCTCGTTCGCCGCCGCGATGATGCTGACGGCTGGTGTGTTGTTCGCGGTCGCCCCATGGGGGAGCGCCGAGACGACGATTTACCTCGCGGCGAACAACGGAGGGGCTCTCGTCGCCCACGCAGTGGCGGCCGACTTCACGCTGAAAGATCAGGCCGGGCGCCCTTTCTCCTTGCATGACACCAGGGGTCACGTCACGGTTCTGTCGTTCCTTGATCCCCGTTGTTGGTCGGACTGCCCGTTACTGGCCAACCAGTTGGGGGCGTTGCAACGTTCTTTCGGCGCGAAGTCGGATCTGCGCATCGTGGCTGTCGCCGCCAATCCACGCAATCACAGCGTCGTCGATATCCGCCGGTTCATGTCGCGTCGCCATCTCGACGGAGTGCCACACTTCTCCTTCGTGACCGGCACCACCGACGCTCTGCGTTCGGTCTGGCGGGCGTACAACATCGGAGTGACCATCTCGCCGAAGGACAAGATGTCGGTTCACTCGAACGATTTATTCGTAATTGACCGAATGGGGCAGCTGCGCTACATCGTGCCCGACGAGCCCCTGGCGACGTGGTCGGGTGAGCGTTCGGCGGTCAGCGAGTTGCGCCAACTTGTGGTTGAGGTGGCCAGACAGTGATTCCCGAACCGGTCGCCGTCGTCGCCCTCGCGGGATTGGCGACCAGTGCGACCCGGTTCATTCGCGTACGTAGCGACCGTGGCCGAGTGTCGGTGGCGATGAGTGGCTGGCTGGCTCTGTGGGTCGCCACCGGATCGACGTGGGCAGCACGCGCTCGTGAGCAACTTCCGGCCCACATGGTGTCGCACATTGTGGTCATGTTCCTGGCACCCATCGCCCTCACGTGGGCGGGAGCGTCGCGTCACTGGTGGTGGATGTTGCCGGTCTCACGGCGACGCGCCCTACTCGGGTGGTGGTATCGGGGGCGTCGCTGGCACCTGGTGCGAGCCCTGGGCCATCCCATCCTCGCCGGACTTGCCCTTAACGTCGTGATGGTGGTCTCGCACCTACCCAAAGTTTTCAACTTCGTGATGGCCCACGATGCCGCCATGGCCTGGGGCATGGAGCCGGCCT
Source organism: uncultured bacterium (assembly GCA_963978125.1). GTDB lineage: Bacteria > Actinomycetota > Acidimicrobiia > Acidimicrobiales > RAAP-2 > RAAP-2. The sequence continues at coordinate 1,909 of CAXBRI010000165.1, forward strand.
TTCTTTTGAGTGGTGCCTTGTTCTTCCACCATTTGGTGCCCTCCGGTCGACGTCGGCTTCGCGGGGCTCTTCGTTGGCAACTTGCACTGGTGAGCGTCACGATGCTGGAAATGCTCGTCATGGCGATGGCGATGGCTATTTTCACCTCGACCGCCTGGTACGCAATGCCGATGCCCGGTATGAACATGACGGTGGCGATGCCGTTCCACGATCAGCAGCTGGCCGCTGCGATTCTGTGGATCTGTGGGGATTTCTGGGCAGTTCCGTGCCTCGTGGCTATCGTGCGCCGGGTGATCGTCCGCGACGGGAGCCTCTTCGCGGCGCTTGAATCTCAGTCGTCGCGGTGGTCGGCCTCGTTCTGAGGGCCGTGCACGTGCGCTAGGTAGGCGTTCCACGCCGCCAGATCAGGGTCCTCCGCCTCGGCCTTCTTCACGTCAATTACTGGTCTTTCAATCAGGCCACGCTCGTCTTGCAAGAGACGATGCCACATAAAAATGGCGTATCCGCCGAGCACCGGCCACTCCACCACGTACGCCCACGACAGCAAGTTTCCGTGAATGGCGCGACTGAACTGCCATATGAAAGCAGGCACACAGATTGCTTCGGCGAGGACCAGGCCCAGATGAATCCTGAAGGTTTTCTCAGTTTTCTGACCCACGGTTGTAAAACTTACACCCATATTGCCGAAATACCTAAGTAGTTTTTTTCCAAGGCGTATCACGTGAGACGCCGAAGGAGAGCACATGACACGCTCGAGGTCAATTGGCGTCGCACTGGCGTCCATCATTCTCGGGTCCGGCGTTCTCGCGGCGGCTGGTTTCGCCCTAGCGAGCGCCGAGCCAAGTTCCACGGCCGCGACCTGTGAGCCACCCGCGGTGATGGGGCAATGCCACATCACTTTGAACGCCTACCCGGACTCGTTAGCGGGCATGCACGGCGCCAACGGTGGTTCGCACCCGGACTGGGTGTCGTACATGAATCGCAACGTCATCTTGCCCGCGAACTCGCTCATCACGATGACGATCAATAACTACGACGGTGGCGGTTCTCCCAATAATGACT
>CAXBRI010000166.1:0-2967 GCA_963978125.1 uncultured bacterium
GTGCTGGCCGGCCCCCGTTTCGGCGATGATGCGCCGCTTACCCATACGGCGGGGCAAAAGGGCCTGGCCCACCACATTGTTGATCTTGTGACTGCCGGTGTGAGCGAGGTCCTCACGCTTGGCGTAGATCTCGATGCCGAGTCGCTTCGATAGCCGGGCCAGATACGTGATGGGCGTCGGACGGCCGCCAAAGTCGCGCAACGTGGAGCGGAACTCGTCGACGAAGAGTGGGTCGGACCACGCGCCCCGGAACGCCTCTTCCAATTCGAGGCAGGCGGGCATCAGAGCTTCGGGTACGAAACGCCCACCAAATTCCCCGAACCGACCCTGCTCCGACGGGGGTGCCATGTGACCGGTCAGTTCACTCACAATGCACCTTTCTGACCGAGGGCGACCTTGGCTCGTGACACAAAATTAGCGACCAGCTCGGGGTTTTTGACCCCGGGCGAACTCTCCACGCCGCTGGCCACGTCAACCCCCCAGGGCGAGAGCTGCTCGATCAGGCCCGCCACGTTGTCCGGGTTGAGTCCGCCCGCGATGACGACCCGAACCGGGAGGGCCGAGAGTTCGACATCCGTCCAATCATTAGTCCGGCCGCTTCCGGGCGCCGGACCGTCAATCAAGAGCGTTGACACGTATCCAATCTCGGTCGGTGTGAGACCCCGTTCCGACAGCGGAACGGCGCGCCAGATGTCAACCGACCTCTCGCGGAGACGGGTCAGGGTTGCTTCGCTCACCGCATCGTGCAGTTGGACGGTGTTCACGCCCACTTCGTCGACGATTCCCACAATGACGTCATCGCTGAGTCCGCGCATGACGCCCACACAACGAAAAGAGTGATGGCGAGCAACAATGCGCTGGGCGACATCCCGATCCACTCGGCGCGACGACTCGGCGAAGATGAGGCCCAACGCGTCGGCGCCACTGGCGGCAACCATGTCGGCATCGGCTTCGCTGGTCACCCCGCAGATCTTGATCAACGGGCCACCGACGCGAATTCTCGGACCGTGGCCGCTGGATCCGGGCTGGTCACGAAGGCCTCACCCACGAGGACAGCGTGGAAACCGGCCGCGGCGGCGCGCTCGACGTCGGAGCGACTGGCCAGACCCGACTCACACACACGCACCACGTCGTCGGGCAGGCTCGCCGCCAATCGAGCGGCTCGATCGGTGTCGACGTGGAAGGAGTGAAGGTCACGCTGGTTGATACCAATCAACGTGGCACCGATGGCCCGGGCTTGGTCCACCTCCGGGGCGTCATGCACTTCAATCAGCGCGTCGAGTCCCACCTGGGTCGCCAAGCGGGAGAACCGGCTCAACTCCGCATCGGTCAGGAGCGCAACGATGAGCAACACGGCACCGGCACCCGCTTCTGCGGCATCGAGGATGTCGTTCTCACAGACCGTGAAATCCTTCCGAAGGCGGGGTACCGACACCGCCGATGACACGGCTCGCAGGTCATCGAGAGCGCCACCGAAGTGTTCGGTGTCGGTCAAGACCGAGATGGCCGCGGCCCCGGCCGCTTCGTACTGGCGCGCGAGGGTCACCGCATCGATATCGGCGGCGAGCCAACCCTTCGAGGGGGACTTCCGCTTGATTTCGGCAATCACGGCGACGTGAACCGGGTCGGACCGCAACGCGGCTTCCAGGGAGGGCCCGGCGGGGGCCAGGGAGTCGAGACGAGCACGCCAGTCACGGCCGTCGGCGGCCGCGCGCCGGCGGTGAAATTCACCGAGGGCGTCGAGATATGTCGCCACCACGCCAGACTAACGGAGCCGCTACTTTTATCCCCCTAGGCCCCCGTCGAGACACCTCGGAGATCATGGACACATTCGCTCATCGCGTTCTTCACGCACTCGTGCGCGGCGAGTCGATGGACCGTGCGCACGCGCACGAGGCCTTGGCCGAGATTCTGGCCGGCGGCATGGACACTTCCCTCGTGGCGAGCTTCCTCACGGCCCTCACCATGAAGGGTGAAACCGCCGAGGAGATGACGGGCTTCGTTGACGCCATGATGGAGTCGGCCACCCGTCTGCGCGTTCCCGCCGACGCCGTTGACATCGTCGGCACGGGTGGCGACCAATTGCACACCGTCAACGTGTCGACCATGGCGGCCTTCGTGGTGGCCGGCGCCGGTGTGCCCGTCGCCAAACACGGTAATCGGGCGGCTTCGTCGTCCGTAGGTTCCGCCGACGTTCTCGAGAGCCTCGGGGTGAAGCTCGATCTCCCCCCAGCCGTCATTTCCGACTGCCTCCACGACGCGTCAATGGCCTTCATCTTCGCCCCCAGTTACCACCACGCACTGGGATACATCGCGCCGATTCGACGGGCCCTGGCTTTTCGCACCGTGTTCAATGTGCTCGGTCCGCTCGCCAACCCCGCCGGGGTGCGACGTGGAGTCGTCGGCGTGGCACCACGGCGACTGCTCGAACCGATGTCACAGGTCTTAGCGGCGCGGGGCGCCGAATCCATGGCCCTGGTGCACGGAGACGACGGACTCGACGAGCTTTCACTCGGTGGCCCCTCCACCGTGTTCGTCGTCACCCCCAACGGGATTGAGCAACGCCACGTCGACGCCCCGGCCGAATTGGGCCGTCACGCCGACGTCGCGGCTCTTCGGGGGGGTGGCGCCGCCGACAACGCCGACGTGGTTCGACGGTTCCTTGATGGTGAGGCCGGCCCGGTCCACGATGCGGTCTGTGCCAATGCGGCTTTGGCTCTTCAGATGGCGGGGCGGGCCAGCTCGCTGCGCGATGGATTCGAACTTGCGGAAGAAACCGTCACGTCCGGTGCCGCGTCGACCGTGTTGGACCGACTGGTGCGGACGTCGAATCAACCGACGGCGTAAGCGGCCGGGCTTGCCTGGCGGGAACCCGCGGGTTCCGGTCGTGGCTAGTGAACGATGAGTAAGCGGACGGTGTCGGTCACGCCGACAGATCGGAAGAGCACACGTCTGAACTCCAGTCAC
>CAXBRI010000167.1:0-2953 GCA_963978125.1 uncultured bacterium
TGGAGCGTTTCGATGCCGAAGGCGCTCTGCGTGCGCTGGGTGAGTTCGACATCACCCACAGTCAGTGGGTGCCCACCATGTTCAGCCGGATGCTGGCCCTACCCGAATCGACCCGTCACGCGTACGACATGTCGGCCCACCAGTACGCCATTCACGGGGCGGCCCCCTGTCCGGTTCCGCTAAAGAAGGCGATGATTGACTGGTGGGGCCCCATCTTGTGGGAGTACTACGCCGGCACCGAAGGTCCCGGCTCGACCATGGTCGGTAGTGAAGAGTGGCTGGCTCGTCCGGGAACCGTGGGTCGCTGCGCCGGGGGAGTAATTCACATTCTCGACGACGAGTTCCGCGAGCTGCCCGCTGGCCAGGCCGGCACTATTTACTTCGAAACGGCCACGGCGTCGGGTTTCCAGTATCACGGAGACGTCGCCAAGACCGCCTCGACGCGCACCCCGCAGGGCTGGGCCACGATGGGCGACATCGGGTATCTCGATGAGGACGGATTCCTTTATCTCACTGACCGTAAGGCCTTCATGATCATCTCCGGAGGAGTCAACGTCTACCCCCAGGAAGCCGAAAACGTGTTGTCAACACATTCGAAAGTGGCGGACTGCGCCGTCTTTGGAATTCCCAACGCCGACATGGGTGAAGTCGTCCACGCTGTCGTCCAACCGGCCCCTGGCGTGACTCCCGACCCGGCATTGGTGGATGAACTTCTCGCCTTCTGTCGTGAGCATCTGGCTACCATCAAGTGTCCGCGTCGGATTGATTTCGAGGAGGAACTCCCCAGACTGCAAACCGGCAAACTCGCGAAGGCGCAGGTGCGCGATCGCTATGTTGCCCAGTACTCGAATTCGTAATCGAACGAATGCTCGTTCCCTGTGCAAAAATTTCCATGAAGTAATCCCTTGCTGGCCGGTTAGAGGTTGAACAAGTCGGTAGGGTGAAATTCAGCGCAAAGGGGCCATTTCGGAATGTTTGGTGTGACTATTACCTCCGGCGTTGCCGTTCTCGTGGCGGCGGTCTTTCTGGCCTGTGCCGTTGAGATGGTCGAGGCCCTGACCATCGTTCTGGCCGTCGGCCACACCCGGGGGTGGCGCTCGGCGTTTGAGGGGGTGGCCGTCGCACTCGGAGCCCTCGCGGCCCTGGTCGCCGTCTTCGGACCGGTGCTGGTGCGCGTGCCGATGTCGGCGCTTCGCCTCCTCGTCGGTTCGGTTCTGTTGATATTCGGACTTCAGTGGTTGCGAAAGGCGATCCTACGCGCGAGCGGTCACAAGGCCAAACACGACGAGGACGCCATTTACGAACAAACCGTTGCGGAACTACGGGCCCTCGGGGTCGCCCCGGGCCGTGACCGTGTCGCCTTCGTCATGTCTTTCAAAGGCGTGTTCCTTGAAGGACTCGAAGTCGTGGTCACCGTGCTGACCCTGGGGACCTCGGCCCACCGATTGGGACTGGCCGCCACGACCGCGGCGGCGGCGCTGGTTCTCGTGGCCGGAGTCGGCGCGGTGGTCGCCAAGCAGTTGTCAAAGGTTCCCGAGAACGCCATGAAGATGAGCGTCGGGGTCATGCTCGTGAGTTACGGCACCTTCTGGGTGGGTGAGGGTCTGCGGGTGCGCTGGCCCGGCACCGACGCCTTCTTGCTCGTGTGTGTCGTCTTCTATGCCGTGGCAACCGCCCTTGTGGTGGGTGCGGCGCGACGCAGCAGTCCGGCGGTGGCCCGATGAAATTTCTGGGTCGTTGGTTTCGAGCGTTCGGCCTGTTTTGGTGGGACTTTCTCGTGGGCGATACCCCGGAGATCGCCCTCGCCGTCGTGGTGATTCTGGCGGTCATCTCGCTGATCAGCGTCGTGGCGGGGGCATCGGCAGTCGCCGTCGTGGTGCTGCCGGTGTTGGTGCTCGCGACGTTGCTCGTGTCCGTGCGCCGGGCGATTCATAAATAACTCTGGGGAACCACCTGCACCGGGAGTACCGGCACATCCCATTCCAACCGGGTTGAAAACCCCAGAGGTAGTTCGGTGATCTCCATCAAGTCGGGTTCCTTCGTGCACCACAGCGACAGAGCGCCGCACGTGAGTTCAGCGCGTTGCCATCGGGGGCGTTCAGAAGTGCGCAGCACACACGTCACGCGAGGGCCGTCGCTCGTCAGCGTGGCGAAGATTCGCGCGTCGTACCCGATGGAGCCCTCGGTCACGGTGACGGATGCGGGCACCTGCAGGGCGAGGTAATCGACCGAGTCGCCCCGACTCTTGTGAGCCACGAGGGGAAAGTATTGATCTCGGGCGAACGTGTGACGGCGACCTACTTCGACCCCGGTGGCGGCGAACGAGACGGGACAACTCGTCGCGACAGTGGATTCGAAGCGCTGCGTGTGGAAGGGCCCACCCTCCCAGCGGGGCAGATTCCAGGGCCGGGTGAGCCCCTCGAACAGCGGCGCGAAGAAGAGATCGTGGATGTGGTCGGTGTCCACGTCGAGAATCTTCGGCAACTGCTTGATGGCAATCGTCAGCGCCAGCCCGAAGGTGAAGCCGCGCAGCACCGGCCGCGCGATGAAATCAGACATGCCGCCCAGCCGCGCCGCCCCCGCCAGGATGAACAGCACGCCCGTCGCGATGATGAGCGTGTCGGCGAGCACCGTCACCGGCCCATCGAGCGACTCGGCCTCGAGGCGGAACGGCCGCGCCGACAGGTCGACGCGCTCGACGTCCCCCGAGAGGAACTGCGTGCCGAAGCGCTCCGCCTGCTCGCGGAAGCGGCGCATCAGGTCGGGCCCGTCGATGCCCTCCGGGAAGCCGGGGTAGTTCTCGACATCGCTGGTCAGCATCAGCTGGCCGCCCGGGGCCGAGCCCGCGATCGACCTCGACACCATGCTCGACCTGACCGCCAAGGCGGAGGTCAACGGCGTGCGCTTCGATGGCGTGGACCTGTTCCTCTACAACCCGCACGTGGACATCGAC
>CAXBRI010000168.1:0-2936 GCA_963978125.1 uncultured bacterium
GCCCGACACGACCGTGCGGCCCACGGCCGCGCCGAAGTCGGGATAGTCCACCGAGTCGGTGGCGTTCGTCGCCCCGAGGTCGACCACGTCGTGGCCCCTCTCGCGCAGGGCCGCAACTATTTCGCTCTTCAACTCAAAGCCCGCGTGATCCGAGCCGACGGCAATGCGCACGGACTCACCCTACCCGTCGATTTCGACGATTTTCGGGTGGCCGCCATACTGGGAGGGTGACGCTCGACCCTCGCACCCCCGTCCTGGTGGGTGTCGGCCAGATCACCGATCGACCCGCACCCGGCGCCCGATTCGCCGATCGCCCAACTCCACTGTCACTCATGGTCGAAGCGCTACGCCGGGCCGGTGCGGACGCCGGAGGTCGGGTGCTCGACGACCTCGACGAACTGGTGGCCATTCGCTCCTTCGTCTGGCACACCGACGACCCCGCGCGCCTCGTGGCCGACGAACTGGGCCTGCGAGTGACGCGCACCCGTCACACGGCCACCGGCGGCAACACGCCCCAGCAGTTGGTGCACGAATACAGTCGCCGCATCGCCGCCGGCGAACTGCACGCCGTGGCCGTCGTGGGGGCCGAAGCGATGCGCGCGCGCTCCCTCGCACGGCGTGAGGGCGTGGAGACCGGGTGGGTCGTGCAGTCCGAGGGTGACACGTTGGAACACCCCCTGGAAGAGGAGCGCTCACCGCTCACCGGAGCCGAGTTTGCGGCGGGCCTCACCATGCCCACCGACATCTACCCCCTGTTCGAAAACGCCCGCCGGGCCCGTTTGGGTGAGAGTGCCGACGAACAAAGGTCACGACTCGGTCGTCTCTGGGCCAGTTTCGCCCGCGTGGCCGCCATGAACCCCCACGCCTGGATCACCGACCGCCCCTCGGCCGAGGTAATCGCCACCCCATCACCCTCGAACCGACTCATCGGATCGCCCTACACGAAGCTCCTCGTCGCCAACATGCCCGTCGACATGGGCGCGGCCTTCGTGCTGACGAGCTACGAGTACGCCACGTCCCGCGGTGTCGCCCGTGACCAGATGGTCTTCCCCCACGCGGGGGCCGACGCCAGCGACCACTGGTTCGTCTCCGACCGTCCCGCTCTCGACGATTCGCCCGCGATGCGCGCCATCTGGCGCTCCCTCGGCGACGCCGGCGTGCGCGCCGACCGTCTGGCCCACCTCGACCTCTACAGCTGCTTCCCCACCGTGGTGCAAACGGCCTGCGAGATCGCCGGCTTCGATCCGTTCGATCCGACCCGGCCGGCCACCGTCACGGGCGGCCTGACCTTCGGGGGCGGACCGGGCAACAACTACGTCACCCACTCCATCGCCACCATGATCGAACGCCTCCGCGCCCACCCGGGCGACGAGGGTCTGGTGACCGGACTCGGCTGGTTCTCCACCAAGCACGCCTGGGGCACGTACGCCACCACTCCCCCGACCCACGGGTTCGTCCACGAGAACGTGCAAGACGTCGTGGACGCCGGTCCGCGCACCCAGATTCGCGGCGGCGACGGTGAGGCCGTCGTCGAGACCTACACGGTGGTTTACAACCGGGCGGGAGAGCCCGAACGCCTCGTTCTCGCAGCCCGGTGGGAGACCGGCGAACGCACCTGGGCGAAGGGAATCGACTCGTCGGTGCTGGCGCGGTTCACCGAGGGCGCACCCTTCGGCGAGCGCGTCACGCTCCGCGATGGTGTCGTCGTCGCCTAACGGATTGCGGCGATGACCGCGGGGTCAATCGCCCCCGAACGCAGCACCTCATCGGACTGGTCACCGAGGCGCACCACGGTGGAGACCACCCCGTTACGCAGCCCACCGTTCCACAGGCCGGCCACTTCATCACGGCCGTCAAAGGCCCGGTGCACGTCGTCGGGCGAGGTGCACGGCGGCTCACCGTGTTCGTTGGCACTCGTCACGGCCAGCGGCCCCGTCAGGCGCACCAGGGCCCGAAGCGCGTCGTCATCGGGTACCCGCACCCCGAGGGTGTCCACGCCGCCCACTCGCTGCGCGAGTGAGGGGTCGCAGGGCAGCACGAGAGTCAACGCACCGGGCCAGAGTTGGGCGGCCACCCGCTGCGCGCGGTCCGACACCGTCACGGCCATGTTGGCGAGGTCCGAGAAGTCGGACAACACCACCGGCAGGGCGACGGTCGTAGGCCGACGCTTCACGGTGAAAAGTTTTGCCACCGCAGTGGGATTGTCGAGTGGGGCGGCCACGCCGTAGACGGTGTCGGTCGGCACCACGACCACGTGGCCATCACGCAGGGCGGCAGCCACCGCGTCGATGTCGTCCAGGCTCCACTCGATCACGCCTCACTCCTTCTCGCCACGAGGAACCGGTCGCTACCGGCGACGTCCTTCACGGTGCGTGCCGAAGCGAACCCCGCCCGTCGCGCCCACTCGCACGCTGCGAAGCCGTGGTGCTCGCTGTGTTCAACGATCAACACGCCCTCGTCGGTGAGCCACTCCGGTGCGTGCTGGATGATGCGAGCGACGTCCTCGAATCCCGCCACGGCGTCGAAGTCGGGAGCCACCAGGGCACCGTACGGTTCGTGACGCAAGACGGGGTCCAGCGACTCGAAATCGGCGGCGGCCACGTAGGGCGGGTTGGCCACAATCAGGTCGAAGCGTCCGCGCAGACTCGGATCGAGATCGTCAAACCAGTAACTGTGCACGAACGAGACGGCCAGTAACCGGTGCTTCAGAGCATTGCGCTTGGCGACGGCCAACGCATCCTCGGATTCGTCCAGCGCGACCAGGGTGGCGCCCACCCCACGGGCCCGCAGTTCATCCAACAACGACAAACCGATGGCTCCCGACCCACACCCCAGGTCGAGCAGTCGTGGCGCGCTGAGCCCCGACGTGGCCAGAGCCTCGAGGGCGAGACCGACGAGTTCCTCGGTTTCGGGCCGGGGAATCAGCACGCGCGGGT
>CAXBRI010000169.1:0-2923 GCA_963978125.1 uncultured bacterium
ACGTGACTGGAGTTCAGACGTGTGCTCTTCCGATCTCGACCCGCAGGTGCACGAGGCCGTGGCCCACGAGCCCGGAGACGAGAGTGGCGACCAAGTCGTCAGCCAGGTGTTGCGCGCCGGGTATCTCTGGAAGGGCGCCGTGTTGCGTCCGGCCATGGTGACGGTGAGGGGATAGGGGACCCGTGGCCGAGCGGGAGTGGTTCGAGAAGGACTTCTACAAAGTCCTGGGCGTGACCGAGAGCGCCTCCGACAAGGAGATCACGCGCGCGTACCGCAAACTGGCCAAGGAGTACCACCCCGATACTCACCCGGGTTCTGAGGATCGCTTCAAGGAGATCTCCGTCGCCTACGACGTGCTCGGCGACCCCGTCAAGCGCAAGGAGTACGACGAGGTGCGCCGGATGGGCCCACTCGGTGGCCGAGGTGGCGGACCGGGCGGCTTCAATTTCCAGGGCGGCAACTTCAACGACATCAACGACCTGCTGGGTGGCATGTTCGGCCAGCGCCGGCCCCGCGCCCAGCGTGGAGGTGACATCGAGACGGCGTTGCACTTATCGTTCCGTGACGCGGTGTTGGGGGTGACGACGTCGGTCACCCTGCCGAGCGAACAGGCCTGTGCCAACTGCCGGGGTACCGGCGGTGCCCCGGGCGCCGGCTTCGTCACGTGTGACCGGTGCCAGGGGGCGGGGACGATCAACGAGAACCAGGGCATGTTTTCGATGTCGAGTATCTGCCCGCTGTGCCACGGACGTGGAGGCCGCGTGGTGACGCCCTGTGCGACCTGCCACGGCACGGGCCGCGAGCCGAGCTCCCGGCGGGTCAACGTCCGTATTCCCGCGGGGGTGACCGACGGCCAGCGCATCCGCCTCAAGGGCAAGGGCCACCCTGGTCAACGCGGGGGAGCCGCTGGTGACCTGTTCGTCGACGTGCACGTCGCTCCCGACGCGCGGTTCGGCCGCAAGGGTCGCCATCTGACGCTGAGCGAAACCGTGGGATTCACCGACGCGGTCCTCGGCACCACCATCCAGGTCCCCACCCTCGACGACCCCGTGACGCTGAAGGTCCCCGCGGGTACGCAGCCTCACACGACGTTGCGCGTGCGTGGCCGGGGCGTGCCGGCCACGGGACAGCACTCGGCCGGAGATCTCCTGGTGACCGTCGCCGTCTCGGTCCCGACTGATCTCACCGACGAACAGCGCGAGCTGATGGAGAAACTCGCTGCGACATTCACGAAGGAGAAACCATGACCCAGCCCAGTAACCAGGCGGTCTACGTCATCTCGGTGTTCGCCACCCTCGCCGGCGTCCACCCCCAGACGCTGCGTAACTACGAGCGCACCGGTCTGTTGGCTCCCCAGCGCACGTCGGGGGGGTCGCGCCGGTTCTCCGACGCCGATCTCGCCGCCCTGCGTCGTATCCAAGAACTCACCAACGAGGGCGTGAATCTCGAGGGTGTCAAGCGCATCATGCGTCTCGAGACCGAACTCGCCGATACCCGGGCCCGGTTGGAGGTCCTGGCGGCCCAGGCGCGCGCCGACGTGGCCGCGGTGCAGCGCGCCCAACGTCGAGACCTCGTGCCCGTGAGCAACGCCCTGTCCCTCTTCTTCACGGACGTGCGGAATCGGAGGGACGTATGACGCTCGACCCCCAACGCTGGACGATCAAAACCCGCGAGGCGTTCCAGGCGGCCACGACCCAGGCCTCGGCCGCCGGCAACCCCTACGTCACGCCGGCCCACCTATTGCTCGCCTTGCTCAATCAGGCCGACGGAGTGGCGCGACCGCTCCTCAGTGCCGCCGGATTGGATCCCATTGCCCTCGCCGCGAGCCTCAACGAGAAGGTGGCCGCCGAGCCCCGCGCCGTGGGCGGTACCCAGCCCGGGCTGTCGGCCGAGTCGCGCCACCTGTTGGAGTCGTCCGACGAGTTACGGGCCGACCTGGGTGACGACTATCTGTCGGTCGACCACGTGCTGGTCGCCGCCGCCGGTGACCTGGGCACCTCGCGCGAAACGTTATTGCAGGCCCTGCGGGGGATACGGGGGTCGGCGCGCATCACGTCGGAGAATCCCGAAGAGACGTTCGCGTCACTCGAGAAGTATGGCCGTGACCTCACGGCGTTGGCGCGGTCGGGCAAGCTCGACCCCGTCATCGGTCGTGACGACGAAATCCGGCGGGTCATCCAGGTGCTCAGCCGGCGCACGAAGAACAATCCTGTGTTGATTGGTGAGCCGGGCGTGGGCAAGACGGCCATCGTCGAGGGGCTGGCCCTGCGCATCGTGGAGGGTGACGTGCCGGAGTCTCTCCGAGACCGTCGACTCATCTCGCTGGACCTCGCCTCCATGGTGGCCGGGGCGAAGTATCGGGGCGAATTCGAAGAACGGCTCAAGGCCGTGCTGAAGGAAATCCAAGACGCCGAAGGGGACGTCATCACCTTCATCGACGAGTTACACACCATCGTGGGTGCCGGCGCGTCGGAGGGGGCGATGGACGCGGGCAACATGATCAAGCCGCTGCTCGCGCGCGGGGAACTCCGACTTATCGGGGCCACGACTCTCGACGAGTATCGGCAGTACATCGAGAAGGACGCCGCTCTCGAGCGCCGATTTCAGCAGGTCTTCGTCGGCGAGCCGTCGGTGGCCGACACGGTGGCAATCCTGCGCGGACTGAAGGAACGCTACGAAGTGCACCACGGGGTGCGTATTCAAGACGCCGCCCTCGTGGCCGCCGCCACGCTGTCCGCGCGCTACGTGCCCAACCGTTTCCTGCCCGACAAGGCGATCGATCTAATGGATGAGGCGGCGTCGCGGCTGCGTATCGAAATCGACTCGATGCCGACCGAGTTAGATGTACTGATTCGCAAACTCCGTCAACTCGACATCGAGCGGGTCGCTCTGGAAAAAGAGAGTGACACCGCGTCGAAGGAAC
>CAXBRI010000170.1:0-2906 GCA_963978125.1 uncultured bacterium
GGCCTTCAATCTGGTGGAAGGCCGCGAGGTGTCGCGCGTCCGGAGTGTCGCGCCGGAAGCAGCGGCCCGGCATCACCGAGTGGATTGGCAGGGTCCCCTCGGCGACGGCACGCTCCATCAAGTGAACCTGCGTGGGCGAGGTGTGGGTGCGCAGCACCACCGTCTCGGGATCACCGAGTTCGACGTAGAAGGTGTCCCACATGCCACGTGAGGGGTGGGCGGGCGGAATATTGAGCGCCTCGAAGTTGTACCAATCACTCTCCACTTCGGGTCCGTCGGCCACGGTGAAGCCCATGGCCACGAAAACGTCCTCGAGGGCCCGCTGGGTCGTGGCCACGAGACCGGGGTGACCCGCGCGAACCGGAGTGCGAATGGCCGAGACCACCACGTCCCCGAGATCGAGAGCGTCGGCGCGCAGTTCCTCGTCGCGTGCGGCTCGGGCCAAGTCGCTGCGACGCGCCTCGAACGCCTCCTCGACTCGGCGACGCGCGGCCTGAAGTTTGGCACCGGCATCACGGCGCTCTTCGGGCGCCAGTGTGCCGAGGGCCTTCTGCAAGGACGTGAGAATTGAACGCTTGCCGGTGATGAAGGGCTCTCGCTCAATCAACTGTTCCAGGGTCGCCGGGCCCGCCACGTCAGCGAGCAACTGAGCTTCCTGGTCGTCCAGTTGCGCGAGAGGGTGTTCGGCCATGGCTAAAGGCTAGAAGGTTTGGCGGCCGTTTCCGTGGCTCGCCGCTGACGTAACGCCTCAAAGACGATGACCGTGGCGGCCGCTGCCACGCTGAGCGACTCGCTGCGGCCCGGCGTGACGATGGTGAGCGAGCCGTCACACCCGGCCACCGTCTCGGCGTCGAGCCCCGAGGACTCGTTGCCAAAGACCACGCACACGTCGCCGGCAAGTCCCGAATCCAGCGGGTCGGCACCACCGTGGGCCAGGGCCGCGAGTACCGGTACGTTGCGGGACCGGAAGCGCTCGAAGGTTTCATCGCGGTCGGCCACGACCACGGGAATGGCGAAGATTGCACCGGCCGTCGCCCGGAGGGTCTTGGGGTTGGTGGGGTCGACGCTGTCGCCGGTGAAGATCACGGCCGAGGCGCCCGAGGCTTCGGCTGAGCGAATGATCGTGCCGGCGTTTCCGGGATCACGAATTTCGTGAAGGACCACGATGCACCCGCCCTCGGGAAGGTTGACGAGTGACGCCGGCGACCACGTGACGGTCGCCAGAACAGACTGGGGGGTGGCCGATTCGGCCACCGACTCGAACACCCGTCGCCCGAGAGTGACGACATCGACGCCCGCCCGTGAGGCCCGCGCCATCAGCGCCGCGACGAGGACCTCTTCTTGCTTCTCGGCGTCGACGAAGAGAGTCTCCATCTGCACGCCCGCGTCGAGAGCGGCCTCGACCAGGTCGGGTCCCTCGAGAACGCAGCGTCCGCTGTCACGCCGTTCCCGTCGCTTGGCGACGAGTCGACGCAGTTCCTTCACCGACGGGTGGGAAGCCCCCCGCTCCGCGGCCAAGGCGACCTACTTGGCCAGCGCAGCCTGAGCCTGGGCGACGATCGCGCCGAAGGCCGCCGCGTCGTTGACGGCCAAGTCGGCGAGCTGTCGACGGTCGATCTCGATGCCGGCGGCGTTCAGTCCCGCGATGAAGCGGCTGTAGCTCACGCCGTGCAGTCGCGTACCGGCATTGATGCGCTGGATCCACAGCTTGCGCATCTCGCCCTTGCGTGCGCGGCGGTCGCGGAACGCGTACACGCCGGCGTGCTGAACAGCCTGGTTCGCGGCGCGGAAGGTGCGGCTGCGGTCACCGTAGTAACCCTTGGCCTCTTCGAGTACCGCCTTGTGGTGCTTCTTGGCGTTGACCGCCCTCTTGACACGTGCCATGGTCTGTCTCCTTCTCGGTCGTTCCTACAGGCCCAACATGCGCTTGATGTTCTTCTCGATGCCGGGGGCGATGTCCGCCTCACGGCCGAGACGACGCGTGCGCGTGCTCGACTTAGTCTCCATCAGGTGGCCACGGAAGGCCTGGCGGCGGCGCAGGCGGCCGGTGCCGGTGATTTTGATGCGCTTCTTCGCGCCGGTGTCGGTCTTCATCTTGGGCATGTCAACTCTCCTCGTTGTCGGGGGTACTGCTGTCGTCAGAGTCCGCCACGATGGGCGTCTCGTCGGTCTTGACCGTGGCGACCTTCGCCTTGGCCTTCTTGTCGGGGCCGAGCACCATGATCATGTTGCGGCCGTCCAACTTGGGCGCCGCTTCCACCTTGGCGACCTCAGCGAGCTTCTCCACGATGCGGTCGAGGATTTTCTTGCCCAGTTCGGGGTGGGCGGCCTCGCGGCCGCGGAACATGATGGTGATCTTGACCTTGTGACCCTCGGTGAGAAACTTCTCCACGAGTCGCGTCTTGGTGTCGAAGTCACCCGGACCAATCTTCGGCCGGTACTTCATTTCCTTGACTCCCACGTTGTGCGTCTTGCGCCGCGACTCCTTGGCCTTTTGGGCCTCGTCGAACTTGAACTTTCCGTAGTCCATGATTCGACAGACCGGAGGCTGCGCGGTCGGGGCGATTTCGACGAGGTCGAGATCGAGACTGCGCGCCAGGGTCAATGCCTCGCGGGTCGACGTCACTCCGCGCTGATTGCCCTCGTGGTCAATAAGACGAATTGTCTCGACACGAATGCGCTCATTGACGCGGTGGTCACCAGGTCCTGTTGCGATAACTCTCTCCTTGCTCTACGCGGCACCCGAGGGTGCCGCCACGCAAGCGAGGCGAACCTGTGACCCGGACGCACGGCGGTGGCCAGGTGGAGGCGGACGTACCGACCTCACTTGCTATGTAACGACTGAACAACAGTAGCAGACGGGCCCCACACCCCCTCCGGGACGGCTCAGCGCACATTCCGGCTAC
>CAXBRI010000171.1:0-2897 GCA_963978125.1 uncultured bacterium
GAGCACCTCGATGTTGAGATGATCCTGCGCCCGTCGCTTCGCCATCCCGATCTGACGCCGCTTGAGCAGGCCGGTGAGGAGGCGGGGATCCGTTTCAGCCGCGACGGCGAGGACATCCATCTGTTCGTTTCCGGCCAGCTCGATCCGAAGATCGCGCATGCGATGGAGGAGTCGATCTGGGAGAACCTGCACTTCGCGAGCCATCTGCGCACCGAGCGCCTCGGTGAGTTCACGATCGGCACCGACCTCCACCGGTCGGAGTCGCTTGCGGTCGTGCAGCTGCTGCTGCTCTACCACCTCTTTACCGCAAAGGCGAGCGTTGCGCTCGGCGGACGACGGGTCCGTGAGTCCTCGGGCGGTTATTACGTCGAGCCGACGATCTTTACCGCGGTGAGTCCGCAGATGCGCATCGCACGCGAGGAAATCTTCGGTCCGGTTTTGGTGTCGAGTACTTTTCGGACGGCCGATGAAGCGATCGCGCTCGCCAACGACTCGATTTACGGACTCGCCGCTGCGGTTTGGACGCGCGATCTGACGCGCGCGCATCGAACGGCGCGTGCCTTGCGCGCGGGTACGGTGTACGTGAATTGCTACGACGCGGACGACATCACCGTGCCGTTCGGCGGTTTTCGACAATCGGGGATCGGCCGCGACAAGTCGCTGCACGCATTCGACAAATACACCGAACTGAAGACCACTTGGATCGAGCTCGGTTGAACGCTTCCGCGCGTGGCCCGGTCGCTTTCGTCGACGTCGAAACGACCGGTGGTCATCCCGCCTGGCATCGGATCACCGAGATCGCGATCATCGGCATGCAGGATGGTCGGATCGAATGGCGTTGGAGTTCGCTGGTTAATCCCGGTGTCACGATTCCGCCGTCGATTCAAAATTTGACCGGCATCAGCAATGAAATGGTGGCCGATGCACCATCGTTCGAACGCATCGCGCCGCAAGTTCTCGAGCGGCTCGCCGGTCGGCGTTTCGTTGCGCACAACGTACGCTTCGACTACGGCTTCGTGCGTGCCGAGTTGCGTCGCGCCGGCCACGCTTATTCGGCGCCGCTCGCTTGCACGGTGTAGTTGCCGGGGGCGAGGGTGACGAGGGCGCGCTTGGAGCCGGGACGCTGGCCGCGCACGTTGAGGCGACGGTTCAGGGTCGACTTACCCTTGCGGTTCATCGTGTTGACGTTGACGACCTTCACGCCGAAGGTCTGCTCGACGGCGTTGCGCACGTCGATCTTGGTGGCGCGCGGGTCGACGACGAAGACGTAGGTGCCCTGGTCCATCAGGGCGTAGGTCTTCTCGGAGACGACCGGGCGCAGGAGGATCTCGGTGGCGTCACGCATCAGTTGCTCTCCTTGGCGGTCGGCAGGCTGGCCTCGGTGAAGAGGACCCAGTCGGCGTTCAAGACGTCGTAGGTGTTGACCTCGCCGGCGTCGATGGTGTGGACGTTGTCGAGGTTGCGGAAGGAACGAGCGGCGACGCCGTCCTCGCGGCCGAGAACGACGAGAACCTTGCCACCCAGACCCAGCGCCTCGAGGGCAGCCACGGCCTGCTTGGTCTTGGGCTCGTCCCACGCCGAGAAAGAGTCGACGAGCGCGACGCGTGAGGCGGCGGCCCGGTCCGACAGCGCCGAGCACAGAGCCAAGCGGATCATCTTCTTGGGGGTCTTCTGGTCGTACTTGCGCGGCTTGGGTCCGAGCGCGATACCACCACCGGGGTAGTGAGGGGCGCGGATTGTGCCCTGACGGGCACCACCGGTGCCCTTCTGGTTGAACGGCTTCTTGCCACCACCACTGACCTCTTTACGGGTCTTGGTCGACTGGGTGCCGGCACGCTTGGCGGCCAGCTGGGCCTTGACGACCTGGTGCATCACGGCCACGTTGGGCTCGATACCGAAGATGGTCGGCTCGAGAGCAACGGTGCCCAGCGAAGCGCCGGTCACTGACTTCTTCTCCACCGAACGGGCGGTGGGAGCCGGGCGGTCCTTCTTGACGGGTCCGCGCAGGGTGAGGGTCTGGGTCATCGCTGGCCTCCGGCCTTCATCGGGTTCTTCACCGAGGTGCGCAGCACGACGACCGAGCCACGCGATCCCGGAACGGCGCCCTTGACGAGCACCAACTGGCGCTCGGCGTCGACACCCACAACTTCGAGGTTGGTGGTCGTGACCTGCTCGCCACCGAGACGACCGGCCATCTTCGTGCCCTTGAACACGCGACCGGGCGTCGAGCAAGCGCCGATAGAGCCGGGCGCGCGGTGGTGCTTGTGGTTACCGTGCGCCGCGCCCTGGCCGCCGAAGTTGTGGCGCTTCATGCCACCGGCGAAGCCCTTTCCCTTCGAGACGGCGGTCGCGTCAATCATCTCGCCCTTTTCGAAGGTGTCGGCCAGGATCTCCTGACCCACGGCGTAGCCACTCACGTCGTCGAGACGCAGTTCCACGAGAGCCTTACCAGGAGTGACCCCGGCCTTGTCGAAGTGTCCGAGCTCGGCCTTGGTGAGAGTGGAGGTCCGCTTGACACCCCACGTCACCTGGACGGCCGAGTAGCCCTCCTTCTCGGGGGTCTTCACCTGCACGATGCGAGCCGGGCTGACGCGCACCACGGTCACGGGCACGGCGCGGTTCTGGTCGTCCCAGACCTGGGTCATGCCCACCTTCTCGCCGACGATCGCTTTGGTCGCCACGGTCTCCTCTTTCTTCCTCATTCCTGTGCGTCGAAAAACTGCCGACACACAGACGCTCCGTTCGGGAATGAACCCGAACGGAGCGCTCGACTGGTTCGGTCCGACGTTCCCCGGAGGGCAATCGGACACATCATTTGCTGCAACCACAAATGCGCCCATCGAATGTCCAACGACATCGCAACTTTTAATTCCAATGTGATCTAGCACCGCAACCAT
>CAXBRI010000172.1:0-2877 GCA_963978125.1 uncultured bacterium
GGTGGAACGCGAAGTCGGCGTCGTGGGATCGCTTCCTCTTCGGCAAGCTCGACGTTACGGGCACGCACGCCGTAGAGTCACCGAACAACGTGGTGGTGATGTACGTCAACTACGTCAACGGCATCGGCACGATGTCGAGTTACGCCAACCTGCTGGGCACCGGCAAGGCCGTTATCTTTACCGGCGGCCACCAAATCGTGGGGACATGGTCGCACTCGTCACAGTCGGCCCCCATCACTTATCAAACCGCGAAGGGCCCCATCGCCCTGACCCCGGGTCAGACGTGGGTGGAGTTGCTGAATCTCGGCGCGCCGCTCAGCGTGCGGTGACGACCTGTTCGAGTCGGACCAACGTGGCCTCCATGGCTCGACGGTTCTTCTCGGGCCAACCCAGCGCCACGATGACCCAGCCCCAGGGCTTGGAGTAGTCGAACGATTCGGTGACCGTGGTGCCACCGTGGGCCGGCTCGAGGTCGTAGCGCCAGATGAACTTCGACGGGTGGTGCCAGGCGATGGCCCGGTTCTCCTCGAACACGACGACCCGGTTGACGGTCTTGTAACCGACGCCCATCTTCATGCCCATGGTGAAGGTGGCCCCGAGCGAGAGCCGGTCGGGGCCGTCGACCACTTGTTGCACGGTGCCCGACCCGTCAATCTCGTGGTGGCGGCGGGGGTTGGCGAGGAGGTCGAAAATCACCGACGCGGGGGCGGCGATGACACGGCTGGCGGAGACGACTCGGCGGCGGGACATGGGCTCAGCCTAGGGTGAGAGGCGGAAAATTCGGAGGGCACATGACTGACACGCTGATTCTCGGCGACGGCCGGAGCATCGAAGTGGCCACGGTGGGCGACCCCTCGGGGCGTACCGTGTTTTTCCACCACGGCACGCCCGGTTCAACGGCGCTCCTGCGCTCCCTCGCCCCGCTCACCGACAAGGCGAACCTCTTCCTCGTCGCGACGACCCGTCCCGGGTATGGCACGTCGACCCGTCTGGCCGGCCGCAGCGTGGGTGACGTGGTCGCCGACGTGCGTGCGGTGCTCGATCACCTCGGTCGCGATTCCTACATCTCAGTTGGTTGGTCCGGCGGAGGACCGCACTCGCTGGCGTGCGCCGCGCTCGACGCGCCCCGCTGTGAAGCGGCCGTGTCCATTGCCGGGGTAGCCCCGGCCGACGTCGACTTCGACTGGACCGAGGGCATGGGCCCCGAGAACGTCGAGGAGTTCGCCCTGGCCAAAAAGGGCGGCCCGGCCTACGAGGCAATCATGCAGCAGACCGGAGAGCACATGCGCGGCGCCACCGCCGACAACGTCATCGAACTGTTCGGTGGCCTGTTGCCCGATATTGACAAGGCGGCCCTGGCCGACGACGATGCCCGCGCGGCCCTCGCGCAGGCCTGTGCCGACGCCTTCGCCCACGATTGGCGTGGCTACCTCGATGACAACGTGGCCATCATGGCGCCCTGGGGTTTCTCGCTCGAAGAGATCGCGGTGCCAACGTCACTGTGGTTCGGTGATGCTGACCTGATGGTGCCCCCGACTCACGGACACTGGATGGCCCGCACCATCCTCGACACCGTGGTGCGCCACTTCCCGGTGGAAGGCCACATCTCGATCATGACCAACCATTTCGACGCTATTGCTGCCGAGTTGAACGAGCTGGGCCGCCCGTGACGCGCATCGGCAATCTCTACGGGCCCGATGCCACGTTTCTCGGCGTGCCGCCCGCCGACCCCGACGAACCCGCCACCTGGTCCGACGCCTCGGCGGTCATCATCGGTGCACCCTTCGACGGCGGCACCTCGCACCGCTCGGGTTGCCGGTTCGGGCCGCAAGCCATGCGTCTCACTGACTACCTGCCCCACGACGGTCGTCGTCCCCACCTCGCGCTTGGCGTCGATCCGCTCGTCGACCTCGGCGTCGTCGACCTCGGTGATGTGGAGATGCCTTCGGGGGAGACCGAGCGCTCCCTCGCCGCGCTCGAAGCCCAGGTGAGCGAAGTGGCCAGGGCCGGAATAGTGCCGGTGATTCTCGGTGGTGATCACACCATCGCCCTACCCGACGTTACGGGGGTGGCCCGCGCGGTGGGCTGGGGCCGAGTGAGCGTCATCCACTTCGACGCCCACGCCGACACAGCCGACATTCAGATGGGCTCCTTGCACGGACACGGCACGCCGATGCGCCGACTCATCGAGTCAGGTGCCTGTCGGGGAGACCGCTTTATCCAGATCGGCCTGCGTGGTTATTGGCCCGAGCCCGAGACCCTGGCGTGGATGGCCGATCAGAACATGCGCTCCTTTGAGATGACCGAGATCGTCACCCGCGGCTTGGAGGCCGTGCTCGACGACGCACTCGCCCTAGCAATGGACGACTGTGACGCCGTCTTTCTCTCGGTCGACGTGGACGTGGTTGACCCGGGCCTCGCCCCGGGTACGGGTACGCCCGAGCCGGGCGGACTCACGAGTCGCCAGCTGCTCGACGCTGTGCGGCGCATCGCCATGAGCGTGCCCGTCGCCGGCGTAGACGTGGTCGAAGTCTCACCCCCGTACGACTCGGCCGAGGTGACGGCCTACCTCGGCAACCGGGTTGTGCTCGAGGTGCTGAGCGGACTCGCGTGGAAGAAGCGCCGCGACGCCGGTGAGCCCGCGCGCGAGCCGTCCGACCCGCTGTTGCACCGCTAGTCCCGCGCCGACTCGATAATCCGCTCGACCGTCGCGAGGTGGTCGCGGTAGAGGGCGAGAACTTCCTCGGCCGAACGGTCCGTCTCGGAGAAGAGGTTGTCGAGCACCCCGTCGGGGATGGGTAGGAGTCCGCCGTAGTCGAGGGGGACGGGATCAAGCGAGAGACGGTCGCGGCAGTAGGCGAAAACCTGCCGGGTGAA
>CAXBRI010000173.1:0-2871 GCA_963978125.1 uncultured bacterium
AAGCCCGTGCGCAAGGTGTATTACAACATCACCATTACCGGCCTGTCGGTCTTCGTCGCTTTCTACATCGGTACGTTGGAACTGGCCCAGGTGCTGGCCACGCAGTGGAAGTTGCGGGGCGGCTTCTGGGACTGGGCCGCCGGGTTCAACCTCAACTCGGCCGGGTTCTTCATTGTGGGACTCTTCGTTGTGATCTGGGCCGTCTCACTCGCCACGTGGCGCTTTGGCCGAATCGAAGAACGCTGGGAGCGCGCCGCGGTGCGGGCACAAGCGGCGCGCGGGGAAGCCCCCAACCTGCACTCGGCGGGTATCACGTTGGGCGCTGTGCACGCGCCCTTCACCATCGACGAGAACTAGTCGATCGTCGCTACGAGTTGGCGGGCGACCACCTTGAGACACAGCGTCTCGTCGGCACCCTCGAAGATCGAGAGCACGCGGGCGTCCACGAAGTAGCGGCTCACCGCGTACTCCTCGGCGTATCCCATGCCACCGTGGATCTGCATGGCTTCACGGGTGACCCACTCGGCCGCGCGGCAGACGTAGGCCTTGGCCATCGAGGCCTCCATGGAACCGCCGCCGCGGCCCATCTCGCGGGCCACTTCGAGGGAGAACTGACGGGCGCACTGGATGATGGCGGCCATCAGGCCCAGCTTCACGCGGGTTAGTTCGTAATTGATGATGGGCTCGCCGAAGACGACGCGGTTACGGGCGTAGTCGAGGGCCGCTTCGTAGGCCGCCTGCATGACGCCCACGGCGCGTGCGGCGGTCTGGATGCGGCCGTTCTCGAAGCCGGCCATCTGGAAGTAGAAACCGCGACCCCGTCCGGCCTCGCCACCGACGAGCGCGTCATCGGTCACGAACCAGTTGTCGAGGGCGATTTCGTACGAGTGCATGCCGCGGTAACCCAGGGTGTCGATGGGGCGACCCTCGATACGGCCCCCGTCAGGCTGAGTGAAGACGAAGCCCTCGGAGTCACCGTGGGGCTTCTCGACGATGAACAAGGAGAGGCCCTTGTGGGCGAGCGACTTGTCGGCTTCGGTGCGCGCCAACAGCATCAACACGTCAGCGCGCGCGGCGAACGTGCACCACGTCTTCGTGCCGCTGATGCGCCAACCGCCGTCGACCTTGGTGGCCGCGGTGGTGAGGCCCGCCACGTCACTGCCGAAGTCCGGCTCGGTCACCGCCACGGCGGCCATCGTCTCAGCCGTCGCGAGGCGCGGCAACCACTTGGCCTTCTGCTCCTCGGTGCCGCCACTCAGGAGCGCACGCGCGAGAATTTCGGGTCGTGTAATCAGTGAGCCACCGATGCCCAGTCCACCCCACGACAGGTTTTCGGTGGCGACGACCATGCCGAGGTACTCGGACTCGCCGCCGGTGCCAAAGCCGCCGTACTCTTCGGGCACCGAGAGGCCGAAGCCGCCGAGTTCGCTGAGACCCTCAATAATTGACTCGGGTACGTCGGCGTTCTCGCGGTGGACGTGTTCGGCGTGGGGGCGAACCTGTTCGGCGGCGAAGCGGTGGAACATCTGGGCCACCATCTCGAAGTCCTCGCCGAGGTGGGCATCACCGGGCGTTTCGGCGAGTGCACCAATGACGGCCGGGTCACGGTGGGCCGAGACATACTCGCGCAGGGGAGTAAACCAGTCACCCTCGACGCCCCAGAGTTCCTCGCGGCCCACGACGCGCGCGGCCATGTCGGCCAACGCGTGGGCGGTGAAGATGGCGACCAGTCGCGCCTCGAGGTCGCCGGTCGCGGCGTAGGGGAGACAGGCCCGGGCCGTCGCCACGGCGCTCGCGGCGTGGGCCAGGTCGTAGGCGAGAGACTGGCTGGCGTCGACGCCCCCGAGGGCCTTGAGTCGACGGGTGGCGTTGTCCACCACACCCTGGGCGTGTTCGAGAACGCGGGCGGTGTCGGCGGTGCTGGCGAGCGTCACGGTCATGGGGGAAATCTACCCCCGTCGGCCCCGTGAACGACCGGCGTAGGCTGAACGTCGTGAACGTGACCATGCTTCTCGCCGACTCGGCCCAAGTCGCCGACGGCAAGCTCTTCATCCTCGGCGGTGGCTGGTCGATCACCGGCCCCGACCCCGCCCCGCAGGCCGTCGCCCTGAAGTTCCAGGTCGACAGCCACGAGTTCAACGCCACTCACCACTGGGAGATTTTCCTCACCGACGCCGACGGCCGCCCCGTGATGGTGCCCACCGAAGAGGGCGACCAGCCGGTGGAGGTCCGTGGTGAGTTCCGCGTCGGTGACCCCACCGACGTGCCACCGGGCACGCCCGTGGACATCCCCATCGCCGTGAACTTCGGGCCCATCCCGTTGTCTGCGTCGAGCCGGTACACCTGGCGCGTCAGCGTCGACGGTGACTACCTGCCCGGCGGTACCGTGTCCTTCTCCACCCGACCAGCGAGGGAATCATGACCACCCACGACCGCCCGTTTGGCCGCTACCTCGAGGACTTCACCCCGGGGGACATTTTGAAGCACTGGCCCGGCAAGACCATCACCGAGGCCGACGACCACCTCTTTTGCATGATCACGATGAACCACCACCCGTTGCACACCAACGCGTGGTTCGCCGAGCACGAAAGCGTGCAGAAGCGCAACGTTGTGGTGGGCAACCTCGTCTACTCCCTGGTGCTGGGCATGAGTGTCCCCGACGTCTCAGGTGCGGCCATCGCCAATCTGGAGATCGAGTCGCTCCTGCATCGCCACCCGACTTTCCACGGCGACACCATCTACGCCGAGACGCGGGTGCTCGATGTCGCACCGTCCTCCTCCAAGCCCGACCGTGGCATAGATCGGAAGAGCACACGTCTGAACTCCAGTCACGTGGCCTTATCTCGTATGCCGTCTTCTGCTTGAAAAAAA
>CAXBRI010000174.1:0-2870 GCA_963978125.1 uncultured bacterium
CACCGCCGTGGACTGTGGCGTATTCCCCACCCGGGCGTATCGCGCGGTTGACGGCGCCGTACTCTTCCAAGAGTGCGCCGTGGGTGCGGCGACAGTTTCAAGATTTGTCGAACGGTGAGTCGACATCGCACCACGCGTGGGATTCGCGGTCGACGTCGACTTCATCGTTGACGTGATGTGAGGGTGGGTAGCAGTAGCAGCAGCGCGGGTCGCCGTGGGCGTTGACGACAGTGTGTGCTTCGAAGCGGTGGTGTTCACCGCGGCTTTCGCCGCGGGTGCGAGGCCCGCATTTACTGCGCTGCCTCCTGATGTCACAGTGAAACTCGCTATCACGAGCATCGCAGGGAGCGAAGCCGCCGAGAGACGATGTCTGAGACGCTGCAATCCAATTGCGGTCATATTTGCCCTACCTGCCCACGTGCCCGCCCGACTTGAAGACACAGGGGAGACTTTAGGGGCAATTTTCAGGCTGTTTCAATAATTTTCGAAAGCGTGCAATGAAACTCGATTGGAATTGTGTTAAATCAACATTTTATCCATTTTATGGATAGCGTTTTCTGGCTCTTTAAAGAAAATTCTCCACGTCGCCGCCGAACAGGTTTCATCAGCCTGAGCGGTGCCCGGAGGGGTTCAGTCGCCCGAAGGTGACCGGCGAATGCTTACAACTGGTTCGCGAGCGACCGTGAACTCGGGACCGTCTGCGAGACGGCCCGTCCGAACTGCGAGACGACGACCGTCACATTGAAATGTCGCACATGCGAGCCGAGTTCACGCCGGTGTCAGGAGCATGCGACTCACCGGTAACGACAATCGGGCCAAGCGGAGCAGATATCTCGCTATGAGAACGTCAGAGTGGTGAGCGGCGATGTCACCACGGTGTACGAACCCGAGCCGAGCTTCAGCGCCACGACCAGGCAGGAGCCGGCGCGAGCAGCGACGACGTTGAGGTGATCGGGGGTGAAGCAATTGGCCGAACCTTTCATGACCACCCCGACGTACACGGCGCCAGTTCCCGAACCGCCCGTCGTCGTGATCACAAGCGGGTTGGCGTGGACACCCATGGTGGAGGTGATCGACAGGGGCGACTGCGCCTGCGAGTTAATAGTGAGGTGCAGCACCGCCACGGAGGGCAGGTGCGTCGCCGTGGCGGGAAGTCGAACCAGAATTGTGCATTGTTCGCCGCCACTCGCGGTCACCAGACCGGTATTCGACACCACGCAATTGCGCTTGGGGGCCGCCGAGTAGAGAGGTGTGGCGTCGGAGTTCGTCACGAGGTGCACCTGATATGTACCGTTCAGACCGACCGAATCGGTGGCCGGGGCGGCCATCGTCGTACCGGTGGCGGTGGCGAAAGACGCCGTCGTTGGGGCGCGCTTGGCCCAGACGGCGTAGAGGGTCACCGGACGACCGGGGAAAGCGAGGGTCGTGGGTGTCGGCATGTTCACCGGAAACCACGTCTGCGGGTCGGGGCCCGTCGTGGCCCAGCCCACGAAGAAGCGTCCCGCCTTGACGGGGATGGGAGAGAACATCATGGTCACGGTTGCACCCGTGGCGTAGACGGTCGGGTCAACGGGCCCACCCGATCCCCCGAGCAAGTTGTAGGTGACGCCGGCGCCGAAGTTCACCGAGGCCGTGGTCGTGAGTGCCACACCGTTCACCGTGGCGCCCACCGTGGCCACCGCCGGCGAGCTCGGAGCGCTCAGGGTTGCGACATACGTACCATTTTCGTTGTCGGTCACGGCGCCGACCGTGACGACCTCGGCCGGCACGACAACCACATCTCCCCCGTTGGTAACGGGCTGCGACGTTACCGAGCTGAAGAGAGTCACGGTCACCTGAACCGTCGAGGCGCCGTTGGCGGCCATCGACGACGCCGATACCGACACGGTGGACAAGGTCGCGCTGACGTTCGCCGTCGTAGCCGACGCCACGACGGGAACTGAAGCCACGGCGGTCAATGTCAGCGCCACGGTGGCGGCCATCTTGGAGACAGTGAGTCGCGGATTGAACATGGTGCTCCTTTGCACGGGTGGTTCACCCTGAAACTACGACTCCATCGCTGTGAGTTATCTGCGCAAAACCTCAAAGTTCCCTGAGAGTGTGGCGTGGCCGTACCCTTAATTAACGGTGAGTATGCGCGACCAGTTGAACTTGATTCACGAGGCCTTGATCGACCCCGACTCGCCGTTCTTACGGCTCGCACCCGGGGTTACCCCTGGGCATGATCTGTCGGCCCTCAACCTGCACGCCGTGCGCGAAACAGCCCTCGCCGCCTACGCCGACTTCGCGGCCGGCAATTCCGAACGAGCCCGCACAGCGCTACGAGCCGTAGTTGACGCGCAGTGGCTCGAACCCGGCGCGCCGTGGCACGGCACTTTTCCCACGGTGGCTGAACAGCCCGCCCCAGGCGAGGGGGCCGTGGAGTGGACGGACTTCGACCCCAACTGGCGTCAGTTCGTGGGGGTGGTACTCGCCCGATGTCGGCTGGAATACACCTCTTTACTCGGGGACGAGTTGGTGGCATCCCTGGACGCGGCCCTACGGGCCTGCGTCGAGGGCGAGCCGCGCGAGCGTATCCCCGAGTGGTACACGAACCCGCTGTTGTTGGCCGCCTGGCTCGAGGCAACCGTGGGGGTCATGCTCGACGAACCCGCCTTCGTGACTCGCGGCGAGGAACGGTTGCGTTCGGTGAATGATCAGGTGGAGCGCGACGGGGACCTGGCCGAGTACAACTCCCCCACCTACGACGGCGTCGATCTCTTCGCGCTGGCTTTGTGTGAAGGGCGCCAGCCCACTCCCTACTAGATCGGAAGAGCACACGTCTGAACTCCAGTCACGTGGCCTTATCTCGTATGCCGTCTTCTGCTTGA
>CAXBRI010000175.1:0-2855 GCA_963978125.1 uncultured bacterium
ATTTGCCCCAAGCAGAGTGACGATCTCGCCCGCCTCTACGTTCAGATTCAGATTACGAACAGCGGGAACCGCTCCGAACCGAACCTCAACGTCGCGAACCTCAAGCAACGGCGCCATTACTCACCGCCTCCACTAGCGCCACCGAGGTACGCCTCGACAACGGCCGGATTGTTTTGAATCTCCGACGGACTTCCTTCGGCAATCACCTCGCCGAAATTCAGAACGTACAAGCGCTCCGCCACGGACATCACGAGTTTCATGTCGTGCTCAATCAGCAAGATGGAAATCCCACGTTCCTGGTTAATTTTCCTGAGAAGGCCGGCCAACTCGCGCTTCTCCGAGGGGTTAGTGCCAGCTGCGGGCTCGTCAACCAGGAGAACCTTGGGGTTGGTCGCAAGGGCGCGGGCAATCTCGAGTCGGCGACGATCTCCATAGGGCAGCGACGAGGCCGTGGTGTTCAATCGGTGACTCAAACCCACAAACTCCAGGAGCTCGACGGATTGCTCGCTCGATTCGCGGTCCTCGCGGCGCGATCGGGGCAGAGTCAACATCGCCCCAATCGGTCCGCCACGCTGACGCGATTCCACGCCGACTTTCACATTCTCGAATGTGGTCAGGGCATTGAACATCCGGCTGGTCTGGAACGTGCGTGCCACACCCTGACGAGCAATGAGGTGGGGTTTGGTGCCCACCACGGGAAAACTGACACCATCCTTCGGCGAGAGCGTGATGGAACCCTCCTGAGGGCGATACACGCCCGTCAGGCAGTTGAAAAGCGATGTCTTTCCGGCACCATTCGGACCGATAACCGCCAGGATCTCTCCGCGACGCTGCTGAAGTGACACGCCCCGCAGGCTCGTGACACCGCCGAAGCGCAGCGTGATGTTGTCGACGTCGAAGATGTTGCTCACGACCCCACCGCCTGGCCCTCGTTTTCGTCCACCGTGTGAATCTTCCTTTGTGCACTAACGAGACCTTGGGGCCGAAAGATCATCATGATTACAAGAAGCGCACCGAGGTACAAGAAGAGGTCCTGCTGCTGGTACCCGAAGTAGCTGTGGAACGTGAGGTAGATGGGCAACCACTGCAAGAATGCGGCACCGAGCATCACCCCCGAGAGAGAGCCCATTCCGCCGAACAGCACCAACACAAGGACCGTGATCGACAACTGCAAAACGAAGGTCTGAGGAAATAAGACGCCGACTTTGGACGCGGTGAACACTCCCGCGACACCCGCGGTCGAGGCGCCAATCGCAAAGGCCATCACCTTGTACTTCAAGGTGCTAATTCCCAGTGACTCGGCCGCTACCTCATCTTCACGAATGGCCGCCCACGAGCGACCCACCCGCGAATGGTTCAGGGCGTTGAAGAGAATCGCCGTGACGATGAGCACCGCGAGCATCATGTAGTAGTAGGGCAAGGGTTGAGACTGCTGCCACGTGTAGTGAATGCCGAAAAGTTGGAAAGTGAAGGTCGGAATGACGTGTGTGCCCTGCGAACCACCCGTGAAACGTGAGACGTTGTTCGCCAATACGACGATGACCTCACCGAAACCCAGGGTCACGATGGCCAAATAGTCACCCTTAAGCCTCAAGGTGGGCAGACCGAGAAGGACACCGGACAACATCGCGGCGATAATCGCCAAGGGGATGACCAGAAAGGGGTTCAATACGAACGGTGGTTGCATCGGCAATGCACCGGTGAAGTAGGCCGCGACGTACGCACCCAGTGCGAAAAAGGCGACATATCCCAAGTCAAGAAGCCCGGCAAAGCCGACGACCACATTGAGGCCAATGGCCAGAAGGCAGAACACTCCAATCTGCTGATACAGGGTCACCTGCCAGTAGGGAGCGACAAATTTTGGGGCGTCGATAGCAACGAAGAGCGCAAACGCGTAGAGGATTGTCTGCGAGGTGGCCGACTTCCCTGCGAGACGTCCGACGTTCAGGCCCGGGCGTCTGCGTCGAATGAGAATGGCGAAGCCGAGGCCGAGGCCTCCTAGGGTCCATGCGTACGTCGGCCAATGGGAGAAGAGCGAAGTTGATACGGAAGTGGAAAACGACAGCGCCGACCACGAGAGAGTTGGCGCAAGGAACGGATCGGCGGCCCACGCAAACGCGAGTCCCGAGGCTGCACCGGTCAGTAGGACGAGCCAGCTCCGAGAAAACAGGCGACGGATCACACTCTTGAAGGCTCCTTCAGCCGGAAGAGCCCAGGCCGTCCAGAAGAGTATGGCTACGAGAAGGTACGCATAAGTGCGCGTGTAGCGAAACTGGTGCAAATACACCGGGGCAGAGAACTTGTTGATGGCGGGAGGTCCGGAGAACGTGGCTACCGTCAGCGCTCCCACGAGTACTGCGAGAAAAACGGGTAGTCGAACGAACCAACGTGCGTCGCGCACGAGTTCGCCGAAACGCGAGCGAAGCGGTGCTCGATGGGAAGTGGTCGAGCCCCACTCCCCCGCCCGGGTCTTGGCCCGGTAGGTGGAGGCGACAAAGACCACTAACCCGATAGCCAGATTTGCCCAGACGTGCCCGGTCAGTAGTGAGCCTTTAATGCCCGCCATGGGAGTCGCATTGGATCCGCTCGGACCAGTCATCAGAGCAAGCGTCAAACCACCCGCGACGCAGGTGCCGAATCGACGCGCGTCCGAAGCGTTCAAAGATCGCAACTTGGAACTCATCGACTGAGAGAAATTGCTCATTACGCGCTCCTACCCAAACTCTCGCCCAACAGGCCGGTGGGCCTAAAGAGCAAGATCAGCACGAGAACCGAGAATCCGATGACTTCTTGGTACCAACCCTGCTGAAGCCAGTAGATCGGCACCGACATAACGATTCCCAGAACAACGCCAC
>CAXBRI010000176.1:0-2831 GCA_963978125.1 uncultured bacterium
TTCAAGCAGAAGACGGCATACGAGATAAGGCCACGTGACTGGAGTTCAGACGTGTGCTCTTCCGATCTGGTCGTCAGCATCACGGCGCCGAGCCACACCGGGTTGTGGGTGGTGATGGTCAGCCATACCCCCATCGCCACCGACTGCATCCACGTCCCGACGGACGAGACGAAGGAGGAGAAGAGGGTGAGAGCGAAATTGCGGTGACGCAGCGGCGCGAAGGAGGCGCTCGCCACGGACTAGTCGTCGCTGGGCTTGCGTCGGGGACGCAGGGCGAACCACCAGACCGACACGATGGTGATCAACGCCCCCAGAACGCCCAGGCTTCCCTTGAGGGCCTTACGCGGCTTGGCCTGTTCGTCCATGCCCACCATCGTACAAAGCGAGGGGCCGGGGGCGTACGCCCCCGGCCCCGGCTGAAGTCCCGTGTGCGGACTACGACTTGTTGGCCTCGATGGTGAGTTCGAGGACGATTTTGTGTCCGACGACCAGGCTGCCGTTTTCGAGGGCGCCCTCGAAGTTGACGTTGAAGTCGCGGCGGTCAATCTCGGTGCGGGCCTCGAAGCCGACCACGGTGACGCCCGGAGCCATGCCCGGACCCGTGCCCAGGAACTCGAGGTCGAAGTCCACCAACTTGGTGACGCCGCGCAGCGTGAGGTCACCCGTCATCGTGTAGGTGCCGTCGCCCTTGGCGCGGATGGCCGTCGAGTTGAAGGTCAGGGTCGGGTGGTTCTCGAGGTCGAGGAAGTCGGCGCTCTTGAGGTGACCGTCACGCATGTCGTTGTTGGTGGTGATCGATCCGGCCTGGACGACGGCGCGCACCGACGACGTTTCGGGGGTGTCACCCACGGTGATCGAACCCTCGAACTCGGTGAAGTTGCCACGAACCTTGGCGGCGACGAGGTGGCGGGCGACGAAAGCCACGGAACTGTGGACGGCGTCAACGGTGTAGACACCGGGGGCGGGTAGGTTGCTCATGTTGTTCTCCTTGAAAAAACGGCGCGTCCGCGCCGCTGTGAACATATTAGTTGCTTCCGCAACTATTTAGCAAGCAATATTTTTACCTGCAATTATGTGGTAATTTGGGGGCATGCCCGAGACCGGCTGCCCCTCCAATGACCCCCAGGTCCAGCTCTTTGGTCTAGTTCTCGCCGCTCACGCCCGGCTCACCCGCGAGGTCGGCGCTGCGTTGGAGACGACGTGCGACCTCTCGGTCCCCACGTTCGAAACACTGCTGAGCCTGCGGCGCAGCGAGTCGGGACGGCTCACCATGAGCGAAGTGGCCGACGCCATTCTCCACTCGACCGGTGGCACCACGCGCCTCATCGACCGGCTCGAACAGGCCGGCCTGGTGGAGCGGCAGTCCTGCCCCACCGACCGGCGCACGACATACGTGGCGATTACCGAAGCGGGCAACCGCGCCTTCGAAGAGGCGGTGGCTGTGCACATCGAGACGTTGGGGTTGACAATGGGATCGCGGCTCAGCGAACGCGAACGCGAAACCCTCGCGGCGTTGCTGACCAAGCTCAGCGAACCGGCCTAAGCCCGGATCGCCCAGGCCCGCGCGTCGCGGCCGTCGTCGAGGTCGAGCGCCGTGCCCTCCCCCGCCCCGGGCGTGGTGAGCACGGAGACGGCGAGAACCTCGGAAGCCAGAGTGGTGAAACCCTCGGACAAATCGTCGAGTCCGGTCACGTGGACGATGATGCGGTCGGCCACGTCGAAGCCGGAGTTCTTGCGCAGATCCTGAATCTGGCGGACCACGTCACGCAGGTACCCGCGGCGGCGCAGGTCGTCGTCGATGGCGAGGTCGAGGGCCACCACTTCGCCACCCTCGCGCGACACGGCGTAACCACCCTGACCCTTGACGCGAAGTTCGAGTTGCTCCGCGGAGAGTTCGAAGGTTCCGGTCGAGAGTTCGACGCGCACGGTGCCACCGGACTCGAGCGCGTCGGCCGCGGCAGCCGAGTCCAGCTTCGCGAGCGCCGGCTTGAGTTCCTTCACCGCCTCACCGAGCAGGGGCCCCACCAGTCGGAAGTTGGGCACGATCTCGAAACTGAGCACGTCACCCAAATCGCCGCCGAATTCGAGCGCGTCGACGTTGAGTTCGTCCTCCACCACGCCTTCGGGTGGGCGCGGTGCACCGGTCGGTACGAAGACGAGGGCGCGAGCGAGGGGCTGGCGCACCTTTACCCCGGCCTCGGCTCGGGCCGCCCGTCCGAGTGAGGTCAGACGGCGTGCCACGTCCATCGATTCCTCGAGCGCGACGTCACGGCGACCCGGCACGCGTTCGGGCCAGTCGGTGAGGTGCACCGAGTCGGACTCGGCGACCTCGAAGAGCTCGTGGTAGAGGCGTTCGGCGACGAACGGTGTGAAGGGCGCCATCAGCGAGGTGAGGGTGCGCAACACCGTGAGCAGCGTGGCTTGGGCCGCGAGCGAGTCACTCGCCGGGGCCGACGGGTCGGTGCGCCAAAAGCGGCGGCGGCTGCGCCGGACGTACCAGTTGGACAGGTCGTCGATGAGTTCGGACAACGGACCGGTGGCCGCGAGGGGCTCGTACCCGTCGAGAGACGTCGTCACGACCTCGGTGACCGCGTCCAGGCGCGACAAGATCCAGCGGTCGATGGCCGGTCGGTCGGCCTCGGCGGGGATCTGCCTGTTTCAGCCCCCAGGCGGCGGGGTATTGGTTTCCAGCGCTTTCCGCCTCCCGACAGGACGAACTGTTCGCCGCCCTGGACGGGGAAATTCCCGTCGCGAAACTTCTTTCGCAAAGTCGTCCCGCCCCATGGCTTGAGGCGGCCTCGGACAGCGACGATCTCCAGTCCGAAGCCAAC
>CAXBRI010000177.1:0-2784 GCA_963978125.1 uncultured bacterium
CGAAGAGATGGTGTGCACGACCTATCTGCCGGGTGCCGTCCATGACGGAACCGAAGGCGAGATGTATCTCCTTGATGACGACCCCCTTCAGCGAGCCAATCGATTCACCGATCCGGCCCTCGTCGCCCAGCGCAATGACTTGGTTTCGGAGATGCGAGACCTTCGCCCGCCGGACGTACTGCCCAAACGCCCCCTCATCGCACCGGTATGACCTGGGCGGCCGAGGACGGCGGACCCCGACGTCAACAGTTGGCCTCGGGGCGGCTGCTCGAGGCCGGTGACACGTTGACCGTGACCCGTCGCGACGTGCTCGCGGCGACCATGGTGGTCTGGCTGGGCGAGCGGCTCTACCTCCTTCGCCACACCGGGGGCGATGACGCCACCGTGGCGGTGGAGGAAATCAACCCACTGACCCTGGAGACAATTCGCTCCACGCCCGATCTCCCCGCAGGACCGGCGTGGCCCGGCGGCCTGGCGGCACACGCCACTGGTTCGCTGCACGTCGTCTTCGGGAGGCGGGCTTATCGACTCTCCCCCGAACTCGACGTGCTCGCATCGGTGGAACTTCCCCGACACGCTCCCTATAACTCCTTCGTAATCCTGAGTGACGGCACACTGGTCACCAAGGATTTCTCAGGTTCGCGACCGGGTCACTTTGTGCCAGCTCACGAACGCCGCACCAGCGAACTCGTGGCCCTTCACCCCGAGACACTGGCCATTCTCGACACGTGCGAGTTATCCGAACCGTCCATCGCCCGACTGTCCGCGACGGACTCCACCGTCTACATCGTGGGTGACACCAGCTTGCTCCGGGTGGAATGGAACGGCCATTCGTTCGAACCCGACCGCCACTTTTCGGCCCGGTACCGCTTGAGCGAGGGTCAGGGCTACGGCTGGGACGCGGCCATTCACGACCGCTTCGCCTGGTTCCTCGACAACGGTGAGGGCTCGGAGAACTTTGACGGAACGCTGCGGGGCCACGGTGTAGCCACCGACCCGCTGCACCTCGTGCGTGTCGACCTCGAGAGTGGCGAGGTGGAGTTGACCGACATTTGTGGACTACCCGGTGGGCTCATCGCCAACCCACCGGTTATTGACCCCGTGCGTGGCCTCGCCGTGGGATACGACTCGGGAAACGGAGTCGTCGCCGCATTCGACACCGAGACACTTGAGAAGCGTTGGTCTCGGTCCCAAGACCACGCCAGCCACCTGATCCTGTACGCGGAGTCGGGCGAGCTCGTGACGGGCGATGGCAATGACACGGTTATTCTCGACGTGGCGACGGGTACGGAACTGGCCCGAGCACAACAAACAACCACACTCCAGTCGGTGTTGTTTCCGACCCCGGGTCGTGACCGAGACCTCTACGTCACGTCGTTTCTCTCGTTGGCGCGAGTTACTGCAGTGCGTTCCACTCCGACACGGTGAGGTTCCCCACGCGCGTCAGCGTGTGCAGCGGCGCCTCCACCACAATCCGGTCATCGGACACGTAGCAAGCCTTATTGAGCCCCGCGCGACGCCACGGACCAAAGAGCATCCGCCCCGGTCCGTCCAACGAATAAATGGGGCGCACGAGAACGGCGTCGCCGGACGCTGCCACGACCAGCGCCGGACGTTCCTTGGACGTCTGATCGGGCACGAGTGGGTCCACGTCGTCAAAGGCGACGTCGGCCAACACGATGGTGCCCGCCGCGGGAGGAGCAGAGACGAACCGCTCGCTCTCGCGGGGAGTGAGCCGCACCGAGCGCCACTCTTCGGGGGGAAGAGGCGACGCCGCGGGCTCGGCAGAGACGACGGGCGCGGCAGGTGGCGTCACCGCCCGTGAGCGTCGCGGCGGAACAGGCGCGGGAACTGGCTTCTTCTTCGCCTTCTGTTCCTCGCGTCGACGTTGACGCTGTTCTTTCACCGCGGGATCGACACTCTTGGTTGTCGTGATGCGCGACACGGGAGCGGATTCGGGAAGTTCTGCCAGGGCGTAGTCGGGGTCGCTGTCGATGATGGCCTGGCAATGGGCAGCCGCAGGGAATGCATCCACGATGGCGATCACCAGCACAGCGAGAGCCTGGTCCCTCGTCACGTCACGGGCGCGGACAGCACGCAGGGCGGTTTCCAGCTCGTCGTGGGTAGGGTTGGCGGAGTTGTCACCCAGTTCGTCGACGACGGCGTTCAACGCGTGACCGCAGACGAGTTGGAGGAGGGCGGACACCGCGGCCGGTGGGGCCAGAGTGGCGAACCTCTCGAGGTCACGACCCTTCTGCAGGTTCTTCAGGGGCACGCCGATGGCGGCGTTCAGCCCCGCGCCGGGTCGCAGGTCCAACTCGTCCACGAGGCTGAGGAGCTCGGTTCGGTCGAAGGTCAGCAACGCCCGACGGGCAGTGTGGACGGACTGGGCAGCGGGCGTGGGCACTTGGTCAGTGTAGGAGTCGGTCCGTGACCGACGCGTGGGAGATCAGCGCTTGATGGTCGTCTTGTAGACGCGGCTCAGAATGCTCGAGACAAGGGAGATAACCACGGCACCGGCGAGAGCGGCCCAGAAACTTCCGAGTGTCAAGGTGGAGGGGATCCAGTGCGCCGTCAGTTCCAGCATGGCGGCGTTAATCACCACTAGGGAAAGTCCCAGACTCAAGATAACCGCGGGGAAGGTCAGCACCCGAACGAGCGTTCCCACAACGGCGTTCACGAGACCGAAGACGAGTGCCACCCACAGGTAGTTACGCACTCCCCCGTGGACGTGAATGCCCGGAACAATCAGAGTGGCAACCCACACAGATCGGAAGAGCGTCG
>CAXBRI010000178.1:0-2735 GCA_963978125.1 uncultured bacterium
CCGCCTCGAACCTCGACCCACTCATCTCCCGAGACGGCGTTGCGGACGTGGGCGACGAAGATCCACTGCTGGCGACGTTCCTTGACCCCGTCCACCACCACCGGGTCGCCTTCGCGCAGACCGTGCCACGTGGTCGAACGGTCGAGATTGGAGGTCGCCACGTATCCAGTGTGACAGTGGGGCCACCCGATTCGTGTCACAACCCGGTCGTAGGGTGTCGCCATGGCCTTTACGCACGAACTCCCCCGCGCCCTGTCCCCCTCCCGTCTCAGCGATTTCCAGTCGTGTCCGCGCAAATACCAGTACGGCTCGATCGAGCGGATTCCCCAACCCCAGACCCGGGCGACCGCCAAGGGCCGATTCGCCCACTTCGTGTTCGAGAACCTCTTCAAGCTCGCCAGCCCCGAGCGCACACTCGACGCCGCCCGGTCGTTTGTGGACGGTGCCCGCGAGGCCACGTTCGACGAGGCCACCCGCACGGACCTGAACGCGGACGACGCGCTACTCGAGTCGATGACCGGCGAGGTCGAGTTGATTATCGACTCCTACTTCGCGATGGAAGACCCCACGAAGGTCACCGTGGAGGGAATTGAGCGTCCGGTGCGCGTCACGATTGACGGGGCTCCGCTGTACGGAATCCTCGACCGCCTCGACCGCGACCCCGACGGTTCGCTCGTCATCGTCGATTACAAGACCGGTCGGGCCCCCAGGGGCCAGTGGGCCGAGCGGGCCTTCGCCAACACCGAGTTGTACGCGGCCCTCGTTCAAGCCGACCCCGAGATCGGCGAACTACCCACCAAGATCCGCCTTCTCTACGTGAAGGAGGGCATCGTGCATCCGAAAAACGTGACGCCCATCGTGGCCAACGCCCGGGCCGCCGCCGCCACGGGGGCCTGGAAAAAGATCACCGAGTTCTACGAACGTGGCGAGTTCACGGCCACGCCAAGCCTCAGCGCCTGTCGCTTCTGCGCGTACAAGGACCGCTGCAAAGACAGTGGCGTGAAGGTTGCGGAGTGACCCACCCGTAGTCTGAATTCGTGGTCAGTTTCTCCCTGTCATACGACTATCGGTGTCCGTTCGCCAAGAACATCCACCTCCACATGGTGGCTGCGCTACGTGCCGGAGCTGAATTTGACGTCACCTTCTCGCCCTGGACGATGTCCCAGGGCTACCGGGATTCGAACGCCCCGGACGTGTGGGACGACCCTCTCAAAGATGCCGACCTTTTGGCGCTTGCGGTCTCAACGTCGGTGCGCGACCTCCAGCCGGAGTCGTTTCTCGATGTGCACGAAGCCCTCTTTCGCGGCCGCCACGAAAAGGCGATTCGCCTCGCGAGTTGGAGCGACATCGACAAGGCGCTGGAGGGCGTCACCGTTGACCTCGACCGCGTCCGCGAGGATGTCGCTTCGCGTCGCCCTCACCGTGTGATCGGCGAGACTTTCCATGAGTTCGAAAAGGTGGAAGCCTTCGGAGTGCCGACGTTCGTCGTGAACGCAGACGCGACCTTCGTGCGCTACATGGATCCGCCGGGCAACGACCCCGCGGTATCAGTGGAACTGATTACCTCGCTGTTGACACTCATGACCAACCGGTCAGCGCTGAACGAGTTCAAGCACACTCGGGTGCCCTTCTAGGGCTACGCCATCAGGCGGAAAATCGCCTCCAGCAGGGCCACGAGACCGAGGACCAGAGCGGGGGCGGCACCCTTGATGCCGTGTCCGCGGCGAAGGTGCACGACGACGGCCCCACCCATCAATGCGGCGAGGCACCACGCGGCCAGGTCGTTCACGAGGAACCAGAAGCCCCCGGTGGCGCTGAGACCACACACGAGACCCACGGCACCGAGCGCCTCGAGGACGCCAATCCGCTGAAAGGCGGCCTTGGTGAAACCGACGTGTTCAGCGGCGGCCGACATGGCGGTGCTGAAGAACACCTTCTGCAACCCCGAGGTCAAGAAGGCGAGAAACAGAGCGAGCGACAGAATCGCGGCAACAGCGGACATGTGATTTCCTCCCGAAAAATCAATTCTACGAACCGGACCTCTCGAAACTGGGGATTCCCCTCGCCGGTAGCGTGGGCACATGGCTCAGCGCATCGGCGTGGTTGGCGCCGGCCAACTCGCGCTCATGATGATTCAACAGTGCGCTGAGGCCGGCGTGCACGTCAGCGTTCTCGCCACGTCGAACGACGAGCCAGCTGCTCGAGAAGCCAGCGGCGTCTCTCTGGGTCGAGGTGATGATCTCGCCGCATTGCGAGAGTTTGCGAAATCAGTCAACGTCCTCACCTTCGACCACGAGTTGGTTGATCTCGAAGCCCTGGCCACACTGGAGTCCGAGGGCGTGGTCCTTCGGCCCTCGTCCGCCGCCCTGCGATTCGCAGTTGACAAGGCCTATCAGCGGCGCACCCTTGCTGAGTGGGGCATTCCCACACCGGAATTCCTGATCGTGCCCCGCGGTCAACCCGATGATGCAAAAGTCTGGTTCGAAACGCACCGAGAACCGCCAGTGGTCAAAGCCGCCACCGGCGGTTACGACGGACGAGGTGTCGCCTTCCCCGCGACGCGTGCCGAAACAGAGGCTGTGTGCGCCGAATGGGGCTCACAGGGTGACCTCGTCCTCGAAAAACGACTCACCCTCACGAGCGAAGTAGCCCAGATTGGTATCCGATCGGTCGACGCGATGACGGTGCGCTACCCCGTCGTCTGGACACGCCAGGCTGACGGCATGTGCGTGGAG
>CAXBRI010000179.1:0-2734 GCA_963978125.1 uncultured bacterium
CTCGCCCTCGGGGCGTTGGCGAACCCGCCGGACCTCGCGCCCCAACTGGCCGAACGCGACCGCCTGCGCGCGGCGCTCAGCGAGTTGGGTCTCACCCCGCTCGAGTCGTACACGAATTTCTTGTTCGTGCCGATGAACGAACCCGAGGCTCTGGTCGAGCGACTGCTTCCCTACGGCGTGGTGACCCGGGCCTACCCCGGCGGGTGGCGCGTCAGCGTGCGCGACGCCCTCGATAACGACGTGCTGCTCGCGGCCCTGCGGGCTGAACTGCGCGGCGAACCGGTCGTCAACCCCTACCTGCGTCACCGGCGCGACACGGCCGAAACGCGGATTGCAATTCGTCTGCGCGTGCCCGGCGAGGGGCGGGTCTACGTCAACACCGGTTCGGGCTTCTACGACCACATGCTGACCCAGCTGGCTTTCCACGGGGGACTCGACCTGCACCTCGAAGGGGTCGGCGACCTAGAAACCGGGGACCACCACACGGTCGAAGACATGATGCGCACCTTCGGCGAGGCGCTGGACCGCGCCCTGGGGGATCGCAAGGGGCTGGCCCGTTACGGCGAGTCGCGCGTGCCCATGGACGAGGCCCAGGCCCTCGCGGTCATCGACCTGTCGGGTCGGGCCACGGCGAACCTCACCATCGACCCCGACCCGGGCATGGCGGCTCACGCCTTCGAGTCGCTCGCCCAGACGGCGCGTCTTACCCTGCACGTGGATGCGCGCGGTGAGAACTCCCACCACGTGGCCGAGGCCGCCTTCAAAGCGGTGGGTCGGGCTCTGGCCCAGGCGCTCGCGCCGACCGGATCGGTGATTCGCTCCACCAAGGGCTCGTTGTGAAGGTTGCTGTCGTCGATTACGGGGCGGGTAACACCCGCTCGGTTCTCGCGGCGTTACGTCACGTGGGACTCGAGGGTGAGGTCACGAGTGACCCGGCCGCCGTGCTCGGCGCCGCGCGGGTCATCCTGCCCGGGGTCGGTTCGGCCCGTTCGGCCATGGAGCACTTGCGTGCGACGGGGGTGGACGAGGCGTTGCGCAAGCGCCATCGGGTTGGTGACCCGATACTCGGCATCTGCCTGGGGCTGCAATTGGCGATGACCACCAGCGAAGAAGACGGTGGCGTCGAGACGCTGAACCTGTGCGCGGGCGAAGTCACTCACCTCGGAGTCGAGCGGGTGCCCCGCCTGGGCTGGGCCCTCGTAGAGCCGTGGGGTGAGACCTTCTACTTCGCCCACTCGTTTGCGGCGAACTCGCCATACGCCGTCGCGTTTTCCGAGGGTGTCACGGCCGCCGTCGAAGCGGGTTCGTTCCTCGGTGTGCAGTTCCACCCCGAAAAAAGTGGACCGGTCGGCCTGGAATGGTTGGAACGTTGCCTCACAAACGCTTGATCCCCTGCCTCGACGTGCGCCACGGCCGCGTGGTGAAGGGCGTCTCCTTCGTGTCGTTGCGCGACGTGGGTGACCCCGTCGAACTCGCCGCGTACTACTCCGCGGGGGGCGCCGACGAGTTGGTCTTTCTCGACATCGCCGCCACCCCCGACGACGCTTCCACCTTGCTCGGTGTCGTCCGCGACGTGGCCGACGTGTTGACGATTCCCTTCACCGTGGGTGGGGGAGTGCGCAGCGTTGCCGACGCCTCGGCCATCATCGAGGCCGGTGCCGACCGGGTCTCCATCAATTCGGCGGCCCTGGCGAACCCGGACCTCATTACCCAACTCGCCGGACGCTTCGGATCCCAGGCGGTGGTGGTGGCTATCGACGCAGGGGACGGCGTGGTGCACACCCACGGCGGCCGCGTGGCCACCGACGTGGGAACGGTGCCCTGGGCCGTAGAGGCGGCCGTGCGCGGGGCCGGGGAAATTCTTCTCACCTCGATTCGCGCCGACGGTTCACGCTCGGGGTTCGACCTGGAACTCACGGCGGCCGTGCGCGCCGCCGTCCCC
Organism: uncultured bacterium; assembly: GCA_963978125.1. Lineage (GTDB taxonomy): Bacteria > Actinomycetota > Acidimicrobiia > Acidimicrobiales > RAAP-2 > RAAP-2. The sequence goes on from CAXBRI010000179.1 coordinate 1,943, forward strand.
GTCCCGGTTATTGCCTCGGGCGGTGCCGGCTCTGCGGCCCACGTGGCAGAGGCCCTGGCCGTGACCGACGCCGCTCTTGTGGCGTCGATTGTGCACGAGAACACCCAGGGGCTTCCCGACCTGCGTCGTGCGGTGATATCCGCCGGCGCCGACCTACGACCCATCGGAGGACAATCATGAGTGACCTGCGCGCGGCAATTATTCAGGACGACGACACCGGCCGGGTCTTGATGCTCGGTTGGATGGACGACGAGGCGCTCGCCCTCACCCGCTCTTCGGGCCACGTCCACTTCTTCTCGAGGTCGCGTCAGCAACTCTGGGAGAAGGGCGAGACTTCGGGCAACTTTCTCAACGTGGTGGAGATCGTCTCCGACTGCGATGACGACGCCGTGCTGGTACGCGCGCGCCCCGACGGTCCGACGTGTCATGACGGCGCCACCTCGTGCTTCACACCATGGCTCTGGCGCAAGATTCTCCAGCGCGAAGCCGACCAGACCCCCGACTCCTACGTGGTGTCGCTTCTCAGCGAGGGCACGGGGGCGTGCGCCCAGAAGGTCGGCGAAGAGGCGGTTGAGGTGGCCGTGGCCGCGTTGAGTGAGTCCAACGAACGCCTCGTCAGTGAAGTGGCCGACCTGTGGTTCCACACGTTGGTTCTCCTGCGCAGTCGGGGTGTGGACCCCGCCGCCGTTGAGGACGAACTGCGACGCCGCGACCGCTAGAGGTAGTGCGGCGGGGTTTCGGCCTGGTCGCGGCGGGCCCGGCGAAGTTCCTCGCGTAATCGGTCGAGCTCAG
>CAXBRI010000180.1:0-2717 GCA_963978125.1 uncultured bacterium
ACGTGACTGGAGTTCAGACGTGTGCTCTTCCGATCTGCACGCCCTGGGCGCGGGCCAACGCCGCGAGGTCGAGACCGGGGTGGTCGAGGTCGAGCATGTGGTTCGACTGGGCTCCTTCGCGCACCGCGCCCACACGCTGGCGTTCGAAATTGAGGATGCCGTAACTGCGGTTGTTGAGGGCGACCACGGTCACGTCCAGCGACTCGCGCGCCATCGTCCACAGGGCTTGGAGCGTGTACATCATCGAACCGTCGGCCTCGAGCGCCAGCACGCGCTGACCGCTTCCCAGGGCCGCTCCGACCGCGGCGGGAAGACCCATGCCGATGGATCCACCGGTCAGGGTCATCCACCGGTGGCGCGGGGCGTGGCGAAGCGCCGTGTAGAGGTGCACACCGCCCGTGTTCGATTCGTCACTGATGATGACGTCCTCGGGGAGGGTGGCGGCCACGGCCTGGGCGAGGCTGGCCGTCGTGAGTGCGCCGTAGGGGGCGTCGGGGCACTCGCCCGCCTCGACCGCGGCCGGGCGAACCTCGAACCGCTCGGCGAGCATCGACAGCGCCGCCGTGGTGTCGATGCCCGGGGCGGCCAGCACGTGGACCTCAGCCGAGTCGGGCAGCAGGCGACTGGGCACATTGGGGTAGGCGAAGAAACCGACGGGCTCGATGGCGCCGATGGTGACCATCGCCTCGAACTCCTGGAGTTGACCCTGGGCAAACTCGCTGATGTAGATCAGACGGTCGGGGGTCACCACACCGGCGCCGTGGTCGAAGATCGTCGGGAAGGTCTCCATGATGAGGGCGGCCCCCGAGGCGTCGGCGATGGCCTTGGCGAGGGCGAGCGACGAGGCGTCACTCGCGTCTCCTCCGACGAACAACGCGGTGCGCTTGGTGCGCATGAGCTCCACGGCGCGGGCCACGTCGGCTTCACTCGGTGCGGATGAAGTGGGTCGTGAGGCGCTTGGCCACGAAGCGGGTGCACTACTCAGGTCGCCCCACGACACGTCGGCCGGGAGAATCAGGGTGGCGATCTGGCCGGGCGGACCGTAGGCGGCCGACAGGGCGCGGGCCGTTTCGCCCGCCACCGCGTCGGGCGAGCTGGCCGTGGTGACGTACCCCTCGAGCGCCGAGGCGATGGCGCCGATGTTTGACTGCAGCGGCGCGTCGAAGCGGGCGTGGTAGGTCGCGTGGTCGCCGATGACGTTCAGCAGGGGCACGTGGGCCCGACGGGCGTTGTGCAGGTTGGCGAATCCGTTGCCCAGTCCCGGCCCGAGGTGCAGCAAGGTGGCGGCCGGACGTCCCGTGACGCGGGCGTACCCATCGGCCGCCCCAGTGGCCACTCCCTCGAAGAGGCAGAGCACGCCACGGATGTCGGTGAAGTCGTCGAGTCCGGCGACGAAGTGCATCTCCGAGGTGCCGGGGTTGGCGAAACAGGTGTCGACGCCGTTGGCGCGAAGGGTCGACAGCAGTGCGTGGGCGCCGTTCATGCGCCCGACGCTAGCAACGCCTAGGCATCGGTCCGTTCGAGCGAGGCGCGAATGGCGGCCAGGCGAGCCTTGCGGGCGTCACCCTCGAGCGGGGCGTTCGTCTGGCGCAGACGCTCGATCTCGGCCTCGATGGGGCCGAGGAACCGTGACGGCGTGCGGTTGGGGTGGCGAGGTTCGTCCTTCGCACGGCTCCAGGTCAGAAGTAGGGTTGATTCGGCACGCGAAAGGGCCACGTAGGCGAGACGCTTCTCTTCGGCTAGATCGGCGTCCGACGTCGCGTTGTAGTTGGGCAAAATCCCCTCGGCCCACCCGATGGTGGCGACGTGGGCGAACTCGAGACCTTTCGAGCGGTGAATGGTGGAGAGCGCCACGGCGTCACGCGGACCGTCGTCCTCGCGCTCGTCCTCCTCGTCATTCTTTTCTTCATTGAGCCCCGGTCCGTGTTCGGCACCGCGGAGTTCGAAAGGAATGTCGGCGCGCTCGAGGAAGGGCTGCAGGAACTGGAGTTGTTTGTTGGTGCGTGCAAGCACAGCCATCGAGGACCAGGGCGTGCCCGGCGTGTGACGGGCGACCAGCCACTTGGCCACGGCCTCGGCTTCTTCGACGTCGGTGTCGTAGTCACGCACGAGGGGAATCTCGCCACCCTCTTTCGCCGGCTCCAACGCCGCGGCACCGCGTTCGATCATCGTGGTCGCCACGGCCACGATGTGGGCCGTCGACCGGTGGTTACGGGTGAGGTCCAGGGTCACCGTGTCGGGCCACGTGGCGGTCACCTCGTCGAGTAGTCGGGGGCTCGCGCCGTTGAAGCCGTAGATGGACTGATTGGGGTCACCCACGCAGAACAGGTCGGGGTCGTCGCCGGCCATCAACTTGAGCAGGTGGAACTGCAAGGGGTTCATGTCCTGGGTCTCGTCGACAAAGAGCGCACGCGTGGTGTGGCGAAAACCCTCACGCACCGCCTGGTCGTTCTGCAAGAGGGCCACAGCCTCGGAGAGCAACAGGTCGAAGTCGACGACACCGCGCGACCGGCACAGTCCGACGTAGCGGTCGAGAACATCGGCGAACACCGCGGGAGCTAACGGCGTCTTACGTCGCACGCGGCGCGCGTGTGAGGCGTAACTCGCGCCATTAAGTCCCTGGCTCAGCGCCCATCCAATTTCGATTTCGATCTGGGGGAATTCCCATTCCTCAATCTTGAGGGTGCCCTCGTCGCGCAGCTGGGTGAGGAGTAGGC
>CAXBRI010000181.1:0-2661 GCA_963978125.1 uncultured bacterium
TGGTGAGGCGCCGGCCACGGACGAGGCCGGACTGCCGCCGACGTTGCACCTATCGCTGGAACGAGTCAACATCCTCCGATACGGCGAGAACCCCCACCAGCACGGGGCGCGCTACCGAGTCGCGGGCACGAATCCGTGGTGGGACGGGGTCACTCAGCACGCCGGCACGGCACTGAGTTACCTCAACCTCTTCGACGCCGATGCGGCGTGGCGCCTCGTGCACGAACTCGCGGCCGACGCTCCGGGCCAGGTGGCCGTCGCCATCATTAAGCACGCCAACGCCTCTGGCGCCGCTGTGAAGTCGACGCTCGCCGACGCCTTTGACGCCGCCCTCGCGGCCGACCCGCAGAGCGCATTCGGCGGCATCATCGCCGTGGGTGGACACCTCGACCAGGATCTCGCCACCCGCATCGCCGCCGGCCCGCAGGCGGACGTCATCATCGCAGCCTCTCTCAGCGACGAAGCCGTCGCCGCGTTGGTGGCCCGTCGAAAGGCGACGCGTCTTCTCAGTGCTCCGGCACCCGAAGCTCTGGGCCGTTCGATTCGCACCTTCGGCGACACCGCGCTCGTGCAAGAAGCCGACGAGTTGATCGTCCCCCTCAGCGACTGGCGCTGTGTGACCAAGGCTCAGCCGACACCCGCCCAGTTGGCGGACCTCGCGGTGGCGTGGCGGGTCTGCGCGCGCACGACGTCGAACGCCATTGTCTTGGCGAAAGACGGTGTCGCCGTCGGTGTGGGGGCTGGTCAGCAGTCACGGGTGGTGGCGGCCGGCATCGCCACCGCCAAGGCGGGGGAGGCCTCGAAGGGTTCGGCCGCGGCGTCGGACGCCTTCTTCCCTTTCGCGGACGGACTTGATTCGCTGACCTCGGCCGGTGTGACGGCGGTGGTCCAGCCCGGCGGTTCGGTGCGTGACGCCGAAGTGATTGCGGCGGCCGATGCGGCGGGAATTGTGATGATGGTGACGGGTGAGCGTCACTTCCGGCACTAGGAGAACGTGATGGCCGAACTGCTCGATGGTGAACGCGTCGCGGCGCGCATGAAGATGGAGTTGGCCGACCGGGCGGCACGCCTCGCGGCCCAAGGCCGTCCGGTGGGACTCGGCACGATTCTGGTCGGCGACGATGGCCCCAGTGCCAAGTACGTGGCGATGAAGCACGCGGACTGTGCCGAAGTGGGCATCACCTCATTCCACGAGCATCTGCCCTCAACTGCGACCCAGGCCGATGTCGAGGCCGTGGTCGACCGCTTCAATGCGGACCCGGCAATTCACTCCATCCTCGTGCAACTGCCACTGCCCAACGGCATCAACGAGGAGCAGATTCTCCTTCGTGTCAACCCCGACAAGGACGTTGATGGTCTGCACCCGACCAACTTGGGGCGCCTTGTCATGGGCGCGCCCGGGCCCCTGCCGTGCACGCCGGCGGGCATTGTCGAACTGTTGGCTTCGTATCAGGTTCCCGTCGAAGGGCGCCACGTCGTGGTCATCGGTCGCGGTCTCACCATCGGACGTCCATTGGCATTGTTGCTCGCCATGCGCCGGCCGGGATGCAACGCGGCCGTGACGGTGGTGCACACGGGTGTCGAGGACATGGCCTCGCTCACGCGCAGCGCCGACGTGATCGTGGCTGCGGCCGGCGTGGCCGGCCTGGTGACCCCCGACATGGTTCGCCCGGGCGCCGCCGTCGTCGGCGCGGGTACCAGTTGGCAGGGTACAAAGTTGATGAGTGACGTCGCCCCTGAAGTTGCTGAGGTTGCGGGCTGGGTCACGCCGCGCATCGGTGGCGTGGGGCCGATGACCCGTGCCATGCTGTTGCGCAACGCTGTGCAGGCTGCGGAGAAGATGCCATGACGATGACAGACGAATGGGGCCGTGAGTATGACGAGCGGCCGTGGGGATCGTTCACGGTTCTCGATGACGTTGCCTTCGACCACAAGGTCAAGCGAATTGTGGTGCAGCCCGGCACCCGCCTGAGCTACCAGCAGCACAGCCAGCGGGCCGAGCACTGGTTCTTCGTCAGTGGCGAAGCGGTTGTGAACATCGATGGTGTCGAGCGTGTGTGCCACGCCGGTGACAGCATCGACATTGCGATTGGCCAGGCCCACCGTTGCGAGAACCGTGGCACGGTGCCCGTCGTCTTCGTCGAGGTCCAGCACGGGACGTACTTCGGTGAGGACGACATCGTGCGTCTCGACGACGACTACGGCCGCTCGTAGAAGGTGCGTATTGATGGCCTGCTCACTGCGGGCTTCACGCGGTCGTTCGAGTTCTTCCCCCCGAAGAATGACGACGAGTCGGCGACGCTTCGCTCCACGTTGCGAGACCTCGAGCCACTGACCCCCTCCTTTGTGTCAGTGACATACCGCGGTGGCGTCGAATCTCGTCAACGCACGTTTGATCTGGTTACCGCCATCGAGCGCGAAGACCGACTGACGGCGATGGCGCACCTCATTTGCGTCGGCCACTCGCGGTCGCAGATGCGCGACATGCTCGAGCGGTACCGCGACGCCGGCGTGGAGAACGTGATGGCGCTCGGAGGTGACGTGCCCGATGACCCCGCCCTCATCGATTCCGAGTTTTCTCACGCGAATGACCTCGTGAACCTCGTCCGGGAGGTGGGGGGATTCTCCATCGGCGTGGCCGCCCATCCGGCCGGGCACCCT
>CAXBRI010000182.1:0-2658 GCA_963978125.1 uncultured bacterium
ATGGCAACGCCCTGAAGCAGCGGGTCTATATCCAGATTCGAGGCAAGGTCAGGATCGAAAAAAAGAAGCACTATCGTTTTGAAGGCTACGAATCCGGGGAGTTCAACGGCCCACCTTTTTGGCTCGAGCCCGATGCGCAGCAGAACTTCCAATTCTACAGTTTTTTCGTCGTGACCAAGGTGCTTGAACCCAAGCCCAAATGAGTCCCGATTCAGGTGACTCTCGCGCCGTGTTGGGGACCACTGAACCGACAGCCGGATTTCTTGTGTTGGGGCCAACCCTGAATTGTTGCCTTCGGCGCTCATTTCTTTTCATCGGGGACATGCGTGGCCCGAGTTGGCCGAAAACTAAGCTAAAACTGAGGCCTGATCAACGAGTCTCGACCAATAACGCAAACAAGTGCTTCTTATATCGCAACGCATTCCTCCGATCGAAAAAAACGGGTCAGGACGGTCAGGACACTTTGTTTGCGCCAAATGAATAATGCGTCTGAGCAATTTGATCCTCCTTGAATACTGTGCCGCACGGGTGCCACTGGCGACGCTTTGGTCGCCAGTGCGTGCGATTGCAAGTGTGCTAAATCGGGAAGGTGGAAGTCCTTTCCAGGAGGTTAGAGTTTGATCCTGTAGCTGACCGAAACTGCGTTGTCGCGAGACAAGGTGGAGAGCATCGGAAGGCGAAGGTTCGGTCCGAAACGCAAGTGAACTCGATTCGGCCTGCTGCAGCGGCGAGCCTGCGCACTAATGGCGAAGCCGTGATGCCATCTTAGTCACGTCGAACGTGATGGACGAGGTCCAGAGTCTCGGTCCATGGTTTGGCCGGAATTGAAAACGCAAACTCGTGCAATTCCGGGCTGCAGAGGGGTGGTTGGAGTCGGAACGATCCGAAGGTCTGGCACATGAAGCAATGAGACCTGTTCGAGCGACTGACTCGAGCAGGAGTCAGAGGTTTCATAGTAGCGATGAATCCGGGTAATTCCGGGGGAGCGAAGGGAACCAGGAAGATGGAAGGCGAAATGACAGAACGTACGGAAGACACACCGGCGACAGTGCCTGAGGCTCAACAAGCTGGAATCGCGGCACGCCTGATGGCGTGTGCGAAACCGTGCGTCTGGACGTTACGCATGTTGACGACTCTCATCGCGGGAGTAGAAGGAGGACCATGGTTTCGGCTATTTGACAAGGTCTTTTCGGAACGCAATCTGATGGCGGCCTGCCAGCAGGTTGCTCGCAAGAAGGGGGCTCCTGGCGTAGATCATGTGACGACCATTGAATTTGTCGAACAGGTACCGGAATCACTCTGGCAACTGTCAGACTCTTTAAAGGATGGCACGTATCGGCCTCAGGAAATTCTCCGTGTTCACATCCCCAAGCCGGGGACGACCGAGACACGACCGCTGGGTATCCCGACGGTTCGAGATCGTGTCGTTCAGACGGCAGTTGTGAACGTGATCGAACCGATCTTCGAGCGAGATTTCGCGGAACACAGTTACGGGTTCCGTCCAGGCCACAGTTGTCGAGATGCGCTTCGTCGGGTGGATCAGCTTCTGAAGGAAGGTTATGTCCATATCGTGGACGCTGACCTGAAGGGATACTTCGATTCCATCCCTCATGATCGACTGATGACCCTTTTGAAAACGAAGATTGCGGATGGCTCCCTGCTGTCTCTGATTGAATCGTTTCTGAAGGTAGGGATACTAGACGGTCTGTCATCGTGGACTCCAGAAGCCGGCGCCCCGCAAGGCGCTGTTCTGAGCCCTTTGCTGAGCAACATCTATCTGACCAGGCTGGATCATCTGATGGCACAGTCTGGTTACGAGATGGTTCGGTATGCCGATGACTTCGTGATTCTCTGTCGCACGGCCGAGGCCGCCTCCCGAGCGCTGGAGTTGGTCAAACAGTGGACGATCGACAACGGTCTGACGCTGCATCCGACCAAGACACGGATCGTCGATTCCCGATCAGAGATCTTTGGATTTCTGGGCTACGACTTTCGTTGGGTCAAGCATTGGCCGCGCAAGAAGAGTGTCCAGAAACTCAAGGACACGATTCGTGAGAAGACCAAACGGGCCAATGGCAACTCGCTGCACTGCGTTGTGACGAACGTGAATTCGACCCTCCGGGGTTGGTTCTCCTACTTCCAGCACGGCAGCTATCGTTCTGACTTCACGAAGCTCGACAAATGGATCCGCATGCGACTCCGGAGCATCCTGCGCCGCCGCCGTGGACTCACCGGTCGAAGTCGTGGATATGACCATAATCGCTGGCCCAATGCCTTTTTCGCGAAGATAGGGCTATTCAGTCTCACCTCAGCCCACATCCAAGCCTGTCAATCCTCACGAAGGTAAACTATCAACTGGATAGCCGGATGCGGGAAATCTGCACGTCCGGTTTGGAGGGAGGGGCGTCTCAACCAATGGGACGTCCCTACCCCTATCGATATGCTCAAGTGAGCCCGATTTGCGTCCCATTCACCGCTCAATGCCTACAGGGAGCACATTGGCACTGGCGACCAAAGCGTCGCCAGTGGCACCCGAAAACGGTTCATTCACGTCGCATCCTGCCTGTCAACCACTTCATCGACAGCCAGATCTCATTTGTTGGGGCCACCCCTGAATCGTTGCATTTATTTCTTTTCATCGGGAACGTGCGTGGCTCG
>CAXBRI010000183.1:0-2630 GCA_963978125.1 uncultured bacterium
GGTGGCGAGACCACGCTTGCGCAACAATTTCTTGGCGTCACGCTTCTGATCGTCATCGAGGCGCTCGACGAGCAAAATGCCGTCGAGGTGGTCCATCTCATGCTGGAAGATACGACCCTCGAATTCGTCGGTTTCGATGTTGATTTCGTTGCCGTCGAGGTCGTAGCCGGTCAGGTGCACGGCATTGGGGCGGGTGATGGCCCAGAAAAGACCCGGCACCGAGAGGCAACCCTCCTCGTAGGTCCATTCCCCCTCGGACTCCACGATCACGGGATTGACCACGACGACCGGCCCGTCGCCCTTGTCGTACACGAAGAGTCGCTTGGAGACACCGATTTGGTTGGCCGCGAGACCCACGCCGGGTGCCTCGTACATCGTCTCAATCATCCGCTCGGCCAACGCCGCGATCTTTCCGTCGATGTTGTCCACGGCCGAGGTCGCCACGTTCAACACGGGATCGCCGTAGGTACGGATGGTCATCGAACTCACGGACTCAGGCTACCGGTCTCCGGTCACTCAATGGTGAGTCTGAGGGGTGCGCCGGGTCGACCCACCAACGCGATCGCGTCGGTCAACGTCGCGAGGTCGGGAGCCGACAGTTCGACACCATCGGGCACGGGGCGTACGTCCAGGCCCGTCAATTGGGCTGCCCACACGGGAGCACCCTCGCCGGTCAGCGTCGCTCGGGCGCGATAGGGAGCAAGCCCGAGGACCTTCGCGGTGTCGATTTCGTCGCGCGACAACTCCCCCACGTCTTCGTTGACCACGCCGAGAACCACTTCGTCATCGGGTCGGCGCGTCTGCACTACGACAACGCCACGACCTTCGCGTCGGGCTCCGACCAGACGGCCGGCCCGTCCCACCGCTTCCACAAAAGCCCGTCGGGCCGTCGATCGTGGCGCCGTGAGGTACTGGTCGGCATCCACGAAGATCACGGCCGCGCAGCGTCGCACCCGGCCGAAGACGGCCTCGGTCCCCACCACCACGCGCGCGAAAGTCGCCGACTCGCTTTGGGCCGTGACCTCAGTGACTTCGCAATTGAGTTGGAGGGCCACGTCGCGAGCCAGGGTGGTCACACCGCTGCGCACGGCGCGAAAAGCCGTCGCCCCGCACGACGTGCAGTACGTCACGTCGCCCGAGTGGCCGTCGGGACAGGTTCGCCCCGCGTCGGTCTCTTCACAGGCCCGTCCACACTCACCACAGCGCGCGAGTTCCCCGCATCGTTTACAGGCCAGCACCCGACCCGCCCCGAGCCGCTGGAGAATCACCGCGACCGCGACGGGCTCGTCACCGGCCAATGCCCGGTGGGCCTCGGCGAGTGCGTTCGGCGAGAGCACCCCGTCGTGGGGGTCGCGCTGACGCCGGTCGACCACCTCCACCCGGGGCCACCCACCGCGCCAGAGGGGATCGGCGTAGGTCGGGCCACACGTCGCCAGAGTGGGCGTCGGCCATGACGACGTGGCCCACCACGGTGCGTGCGCCCGTGCGCACCGTTCCACGATGACGTCACGGGCGTGCCAGTACGGGAACTGACCCGAACGGTACGCCTCGTCGTCGGCGTCGAGAATCACGGCGCCGGCGACGGTGGGCACGGGGGCGAAGGCGACACCACGCGCCCCGACCACCACCGGCCAGCCGGCGCGGGCCTGGGGCCAGGCTTGCTCACCCTGAGCGACGAAGAGTCCGCGGCGACGCAAGCGCGCCGCGAGTCGTTCGGCCCAGGCGTCGGTCGGGGTCAAGACCAGCAACGACCCGCGGCCCCGGGTCGACTCGTAGGCCGCGAGAACGATGTCGATGGGGTCGGTCGTCGGTGCCAGTTGCCAGACCCCGGATTCACGGGGCACCACGTCGGGCACGGCGAGGGCCGCGGGAGGCGTGGGCAGACTCTTGTGCAACCGCACGTCACTGGCCGAGCGGTAGAACGAGGCCAACGGCGCGCACCAACGGCGGGCCGCCCACTCGAAGAGCGGCGCCATGGCGGGCGGTGGACCGTAGCCGAGCCACGACTTGACGGTCTTGAGTTCGGGGGCGTCGGGAACCTCGTCGAGAACCCAGCCCCGCACCGAACGACCGTGAAAGTCGACGCGCAACCGATCGCCCACGCCGACCGTCGCCATCGTCTCGGGCAGGCGGTAATCGAAGGCCCGGTCCACGGCCGACACCTCGGTGAGGAGGCGCACCGCGCGCGCCATAACGACTACAACGACAGGGCGCGGCGCAGGTCCTCGACGCGCGAGGTCTGCTCCCAAGGGAAGCCCTGGTCACCACGTCCGAAGTGGCCGTACGCGGCGGTGCGCGCGTAAATCGGACGGCGCAGGTCCAGGTCGCGGATGATGGCGGCTGGGCGCAGGTCGAAGATGTCCGTCACCGCTTCGGCGATGCGACCACGGTCAACCGTTTCGGTGCCGAAGGTTTCGACCAGAACCGAGACCGGTCGGGCCATGCCGATGGCGTAGGCCACCTGGACCTCGCAGCGCTCGGCCGCGCCCGAGGCGACCACGTTCTTCGCGACCCAGCGCGCGGCGTAGGCGGCCGAACGATCGACCTTCGAGGGGTCCTTGCCCGAGAAGGCGCCGCCGCCGTGACGGGCGTAGCCGCCGTAGGTGTCAACGATGATCTTGCGACCCGTG
>CAXBRI010000184.1:0-2591 GCA_963978125.1 uncultured bacterium
TCCCTACACGACGCTCTTCCGATCTGTCACCCAGAGAGCCGAGTGCCGGGGCCAGGATTGCGGCCGGAACCATCTGGGCGATGAGGGTGGCACTGGCCAGACCGGCTCCGCCACGCCCGAACATGTAGAGCAGGAGCACTGCCCAGTAGCCGTAATCGACAGTGGTGAACAGTGCAAAGGCTGCGAGTGTGCGGATCAGGTGCGCACGTGATGGCGCCAGCGTCTGCATCAACCGCTCCCTGCTCACTGAGGGTCCATAACTCGGAACAACGTACCCGCTATTCCGAGTTAGACCCGCTAAGTCCGAATAACGAAGGGGCGAGGGCGTCAGCACATGCCGAAGTGGCCGCCACCTCCGAGGAGATGACGGCCACTTCCGAAGTGCTGTGCCTTAGGCCTTGGGCAGAACAGGTCGTACGTGGCGAGGTGCCTCGTGGCCCGTGGTGGCCAGGAATGCTGCGCGAGCGGCATCGACGGCGGTGGTCCGGGCGGCCTTGGCGGCGGTGCGCTGCGCGGCCACCTCGTCCTTCGGAGCCCGCAGGCCACCGCTGCGCTTGACGCGCACCAGCGTGCCATGGTCGGGAATGTCACGGTCACGGCCCTGACGCAGGTCGGCGACGAGGGCGTCGAAGGCCTCGGTCGTCGTCGTGCGCACATAGCGGTGGTTCACTTGCACGCAAGGGGCCTGGTCGCAGTCGGCGAGGCACTCGGACTCTTCGAGGGTGAAGAGTCCGTCCTCGCTCGTGCCACCCACGGCGCAACCGAGTGCGGTGCCAGCGTGAGCGAGCATCTCTTCGCCACCTTGGATGAGACAGGCGATGTTGGTGCAGACCGCGACGACGTACTTACCCACCGGCTCGAGGTGGAACATGTCGTAGAAAGAGGCGGTGCCGCGCACTTCGGCGGCCGAGACGCCGGTCAACTCGGCGACGGCGGCGATGCCCTCGTCGCTCAGGTAGCCCTCTTGCTCCTGGGCCAAGTGCAGCAGCGGAATGGTGGCCGAACGGCGGCGCGGGTAGAGACCCACGAGCTCCTCGGCGCGGCGCGCTCGGTCTCCCGTGAAGTAACTCACCGGTCCACCTCTCCCATGACCGGGTCGACCGTCGAGATCACGGTGATGGTGTCGGACATCGAGCCACCGCGCATCAACAGCGGGATGGCCTGGAGGTTCACGAAGGAGGGCGCTCGCACGTGGATGCGGTACGGACGCGGACCGCCGTCACTGACGATGTAGCAACCGAGCTCACCGCGCGGCGACTCCACGGCCGAGTACACCTCGCCGACCGGCACGGTGAAGCCCTCGGTGAAGAGCTTGAAGTGGTGGATCAGCGCCTCCATCGACTCGCCGATTCGCGCGCGCGGCGGCGGCGTGACCTTGGGGTCCTGGCTGCGATAGTCGCCGCTGGGCATCATCTCGATGCACTGACGAACGATCTTGATGGATTCGCGGATCTCGTTGAGGCGGATCGCGTAGCGGTCGAAGTTGTCGCCGTAGGTGCCGACGATGACGTCGAAGTCAACCTGGTCGTAGGCGAGGTAGGGCATCGAGCGGCGCAGGTCCCAGGCGACGCCCGTCGAGCGCAGCAGCGGACCGGTGACACCGAGCGCCAGAGCCTCCTCGGCCGTGAGCGGGGCCACGCCCACCATGCGCTGGCGGAAGATGGGTTGGCCGGTGAGGAGTTGGTCGTACTCGTAGGTGCGCGCGTCGATCGTGTCGCAGATGACGGTCACGTCGTCTTGCCACCCGTCGGGCAGGTCGGCGGCGACGCCACCGGGGCGCACGTAGTTGAGGTTGAGGCGCAGGCCGGCCGTCTTCTCGAAGAAGGCCAAGATCAACTCGCGCTCGCGCAGGCCGTAGATCATCATCGACGACGCGCCGAGGTCCATGCCGTTGGTGGCCATCCACACGAGGTGTGACGAGATGCGGTTGAGCTCGCTCATCAGCATGCGGATCCACACGGCGCGCTCGGGCACTTCGAGGTCCAACAGGGCCTCGACGGCCATCGAGTACGACAGCTCGTTGATGACCGGGCTCAGGTAGTCCATGCGGGTCACGTTGGTCGCACCCTGGACGTAGGAGAGTTCCTCGCCGGTCTTCTCCATGCCGGTGTGCAGGTAACCGATGACGGGCTTGGTGCGCAGCACGAACTCACCGTCAAGTTCGAGCATGAGACGCAACACGCCGTGGGTCGACGGGTGCGACGGACCCATGTTGATGATCATCGTCTCGTCGTCGAGACGCTCGGCGTCGACGGCACCGGGGTCGAGCGTCAGACCGGGCAGGCGCAGAACTGCGCCGACCTCACGACCCAGCTCGTCGGTCGGGGTGAGCGAGCGCGGCTTAAGCTCCTGCGCACCCTCGGAAGTTTCCGCGGTCAACAGTTCGTCACGGGGCACGACGCGAGTCGTCACATCACTCATCGCGGACCTGGCGCTTCCTTGAACTGCACCGGCACACGGCCCGAGCCGTAGTCCTTGCGCAGTGGGTGGCCTTCCCACTCTTCGGGCATCAAGATGCGCGTCAAGTCGGGGTGCCCCTCGAAGATCACACCGAGCAGGTCGAAGGCCTCGCGTTCGAGCGCCTCGGTGCC
>CAXBRI010000185.1:0-2584 GCA_963978125.1 uncultured bacterium
GTATCCCTGGGCGAGCAGTGCACCGAGGATGGTCGGCGTGCACAGGCCCTCGGTGATCCGAGCACCGAGGAGGGCGGCGTCGAGCATCCGAGCGAAGGTCTCCGAAACGTGGTGGGTGACACCCGCCTCGGCGTTCACGTGGCTCAGTTCGCTGTCGGGCCGGAAGCGATTCGCCGCGAGGTCGATGCGCGACGTGACATCCTCGAATATCTCCGCGGCTCGTGCTTCATCATTTGGGTCTTCGCAGGTGAGCGAGGCCCCCATGCCCCAGATTTCGAAGTTCATAGGGCCTAGTAGGCGTAACAGGTGCGAATACCCGAGGCCGAGGTGTAGCAAATCGTGGTTGTCGTGACCGGTGCGGTGGTCGGCGGTCTGTACACGGTGGTCGGAGTGGGGTTATTGGTCGCGGGATTGTGTGTCGCGGGGCTATTCGGTGTCGACGTCGACGTCGACGTCGACGTCGACGTCGTCACTGGGGTGGTCGTGGGCACCGTCGGAATCGTGTTGGTGGTGTGGGCACCGGCGGCATCCATCCCCACAAGGGCGGCCGACGCCAGACCCGAACCGAGGAAGGCGGCCTGGCTGAGTCGACGAACGCGCGCGAAGCGTCGGTCGCGTAGTTGTGGGGTGCGGGGAGTCGGTGTCATCTGAACCTATTTTCACACCATCGGGTAAGGGGAATTCGGGGCGAACGTAAGAAAGGTGTCAATTTTCGGCGGAATCAGCCAAGGGAAGGCGCAGGGTGAATCGTGCCCCGCCCAGTTCTGGATCAGTGCCCACATCCACGGTTCCGCCGAATTCTGCGGCCACCTGAGCCACAATCGACAGACCCAGGCCTGATCCGGGTAGGGCCCGCGCGCTGGCCGATCGCCAGAAACGGTCGAAAACCTTGTCGCGCTCGTCGGGCGACACCCCTGGTCCCGAGTCCGAGACAATCACGTGCCCGCCGGCCACCTCCACACGGACCTGTCCGTCAACCGGAGCGAACTTTACGGCGTTGGTGAGCAGGTTCGAGACGGCCCGATTCAGCCGATCCCGCCGGCCGTCGACGACGCACGGGCTCGCCGTCACGTCGATGGAGACGTTCTTCAGCCGGGCGTACGTGCGGGCCGTGTCGACCTGGTCCTCAACCAGTTCGTCGAGGCGCAACTTCTCGATGGCCCCCTCACTACGTTCACCACGGGCCAACTCACCGAGGTCCGCCACGAGGGACGCGAGTTCGTCGACCTGGGTGACCATGTCATTGGTGATCTGACGAACATCGTCGGGGTCGAGCTCCGTGGCCCGGGCCAATAACTGGGCGTTGGTGCGCAGCGAGGTGAGTGGCGTGCGGAGTTCGTGACTGGCGTCGAGAACGAGTTGACGCTGCAGCGAGCGACTCGACTGCACCGAGTGAAGCAGTCCGTTGAAGACGCGGCGCAGCCGTCCCAGTTCATCGGCGCCCTCGTCATCGAGGCGGCGGTCGAAGTCGTTGGTCTCGGCGATGGTTTCGATGTCGTCGGTGACCTGCTCGAGAGGGTGCAGGGCGCGGCGTGCCAAAAGGAGGCCGCCCCCGAAGGCCAGAACGAGGCCGAGCAACGCCACGAGCACAAGCGTCCCAGCCAGGCGGTGCAGTTCCAACTGCTGGCCGGTGACGTTTACGATGAAGAGCTCGGCCGCGGTGGTGTTGATCTGGCAGACGTCGCTCGCGCACGGCACCAGCGAACCGACCGGCAGCGGACTAATCAATTCCCGGTACGTCGAATTGCCGAACGAGACGGTGCGCAGCGTGCGGCCCGCGTGGCCGGCGGCCACGGCTTTGATGGTCGCGTCAATCGGGACGGCCGATCGTGGGGTGGTCTGACCGTTGGGCAGCACCACTTCGAAGTAGGCGCCGGCCGTGTGCGTCTCTTCGTCGGAATTCGCAATGGAGGAGTGGGCGCTCTGAAAGGCCTGATTGAGGGACTCGTCCACCGCGCGCATTAACGAGCGGCTGGTCGTGACGTACGAACCGGCGCACGCCAGAATCACGGCGATGGCCGCCGCGAAGACGGTGGTGGCGATAACGCGCGAACGGAACGTCACGCGGTGCGCAGGGCGTAACCGACGCCCCGGACGGTGTGGATCAGGCGGCTCTCACCGGCATCTTCAAGTTTGCGCCGGAGGTACCCGATGTAGACGGCGAGCGCCTTGGAGTCCGGGCCGAAGTCGTAGCCCCAGATCCGGTCGTAGATCGTGTGGTGGTCGAGCACGGTTCCGGCGTGTCGCGCCAGCAGCAGGGCATCGCCCGAGCCGGTGGGGCGGGGCAGGGTGAAGCGTTTGCCGGGGGCGATGGCGGGCAGCTGCATGAAATGGCGGCACGCCCCCGAGCGGGGGGCGTGCCGCTTTTCAGCCATAAACCCCGCGCTTTACTCTTGAGCGCGCGCGGCGATCAGGCCGTACTGGATTATACGGCGCGCTTTGACCGGTTGCAGCTCGATGCGGGGTCTTTGCGCGTGTCTGCTGCCGAGATCGAGGCGGCACTGGCGCAGTGTGATGCCAAAACCCTTGACGCATTGCGGCTCGCCCATACGCGCATTGCAAGCCATCACGCCCGCCAGCGCCC
>CAXBRI010000186.1:0-2584 GCA_963978125.1 uncultured bacterium
CTTCGGTCAACCCCGACGGCAGCCCGCGGGTCTACCCCCACGTGTACGCCGAGGGTGGCCTCAACGACTCGCGTGTGGGCTACTGGGAGCCGGCCAAGTGGGTGCTGAAACTTCGTGACGCCAATCCCGACAACGTCGTGACGCTCAAGACCGAAATGGGGGCCGGCCACGGCGGGCCCTCGGGCCGGTACGACGCGTGGCGTGACGAGGCGCGCACCCTCGCCTGGATCTTGAACGAAATCGCCCCGTCGGCCTAGCTAATGGCCGCTCGAGAGAGCGACGAGAACGAGAACAAGCACGACGGCGACCATCGCGCCTATCACCACCAAACGTCCCACCGACGCTCCGGGGCTCTCAACGGCCCGCTCGAGGGCCCAGCGCTCGTCGTGACGACCCACGATGGGGGCCACATCTTCGGCTCCGGGCATGGTCAGATCGGAAAAGACGAAGGGCTCGTCGCTGTCGTGGTCGATGCGCGGCGCCGACGGGTGACGAGCGGTCGTGGGTGTTGACTCACCGCCGATGATGCGAAAACCCGGGGCCCGTTCGTATGGCGAGGGCGGCGGGGCCTTGAGGTGGCGTGGGGTCTCGGCCCAGAGTCGGCGCCGGGCGTCGCGAAGGAGTTTGCGCACGCGCAGACCCACGACGGCGAGACCCAGCAGGCCCACCACCAGCACGAGATAGCCGTACCAAGGCACGTTGTCAGCGTACCGAGGCGACCGCGTCAGTCCAGGGAGCGAAAGCCCCCACGGAAATAGGCCAAGGGTTCGCCCCCGAAGTGCTCGAGGCGGGTCACCGCCACGACCACCACGTCGTGGTCGCCGTGCGTGGACACCGAAATAACTGTCCCCTCCACGTGAGCGATGGCTCCCTCAATCAGGGGTGCACCGGCCGGCGACCGGAGATGGCCCACACCGGCAAACTTGTCGGCGCCGGTCGTGGCGAACTGACGGGCAATGTCCTCTTGACTCTGGCTGAGGATGCTGACCCCGACCACCCCGGCGTCACGGACGCGCGGCCACGACTGGCTCACTGACTTGGCGGCGAACATGATGAGAGGCGGATCGAGCGACAACGACGCGAAGGACTGACAGGTGAAACCGGTGGGTCCTTGGTCGGTGTGGGCCGCCACCACCGTGACGCCGGTGAGGTAGTGGCCGAGGGTCGCCCGAAAGTGCGCGTCATCGGGCCGGTTCACGGGTGTGACGCTACCGGCATCGGTAGGGTGACGAGATGACCGAGCGCGACATCACCCTTGACGATGTGACCCTGCGAATTCTCGAGTGGGGCGAGCCCTCCGCGCCCCTGGCCCTGTTGGTGCACGGATTCCCCGACACGGCCCATACCTGGCGCCACCTCGGCCCGCACCTCGCCGACCGTGGTTACCACGTGGTCGCACCATTCTCGCGCGGGTACGCCCCCAGTTCGTTGGCCACATCGGGCGTCTACGAACTCGCCGCCCAGGCCCACGACCACAACGCGTTGCACGCCGCCCTCCGGGCCGACGGCGACGCCGTGATTATTGGCCACGACTGGGGCGCCGCCTCGACCTACCTCGCCTGTCAGGCCGCCCCCGAGCGCTGGCGCAAGGCCGTCACCATGGCGGTGCCCCCGCTCGGCTCGACCATGGGCGCTCTCACCCAACCGGCCCAGTTGAAGCGCAGCTGGTACATGTTCTTCTTCCAGACCTTCCTCGCCGACGTCGTCGTGCCCCGCGACGACCACGCCCTCATCGCTCAACTGTGGCGTGACTGGTCACCCGGGTTTGACGCCACGCAGGACGTGGCCGGCGTGCGCCGGGCGCTGGGCACCCCCGAAAACCTCGGGGCGGCTCTCGCGTACTACCGCGCCATGTTCGCGCCACCCTCGAACAATTCGTTATTCGCGAGCGAGCAGGCCGCAGCATCCGCGTCGCCGCGCGTGCCCACCTTGTACTTGCACGGGACCAATGACGGCTGCTTCGGCATCGAAGTTCTCGGTGACCCCGTGACGTTCCTCGCGGAAGGATCAGCCTTCGTCAGCGTCGAAGGCGCCGGTCACTTCTTGCAACTCGAGATGCCCGACGCCATCGCGGCGCTGGTCGACGACTTCATCGGCTAGTCACCGGCGAGACGCCACGAGCGTCCAACCTTCTCCACAAGTCCGTCACGCTCGAGGCCGGCCAAGATGTTCTTTAGTCGTGACGCCTCGGCGAGGAGGTCGCGCGCCAACGTTGCTTCGGTTCGACCACCGTCCCGGACGTTGGCCATGACCCGTCCGCGCAGTTGCCTATCCGACCCGGCGAAGGGGGCTTGGCGCCGGGACACCGCGGCACTCGAGGGTGCGGGATCGGGGCCTCCCTCCTGGTGCCAGCGACACACCGACGACACCGGGCACATCTCACAACGCGGCGTGGCGGTGCACCGAGTGGCTCCGAGATCGAGCAGCGTTTGGTTGAAGGTAGCTACGCCGTCTCGAGGCAGGAGTTGGGCCACCATCTCGCGGGCCTCGGGTCGCGTGAGCGAACGATTGGCGGCGGCCCTCGCCAGAACTCGTCCCACGTTGGTATCGAGCACGCCGACGCGCACCACGAAAGCGAAGCTCG